>JAJPIU010000177.1 GCA_021324535.1 Pseudomonadota bacterium | reverse complement strand
GAGCGGCGCTCCACTACAGCAGGTCAGGCGTTTCGCATGGTACAATCGCAGATGGGATGGCGATACCAGACGCCTCCCATCTGTTTTCGTATCACCTTCAGAACTTTATCTCAGAGAAAGAGCAGGAACCGTATGCGTAGTAAAGTAACCGTCGTCGGAGCCGGTAATGTGGGCGCAACGCTGGGCCAGCGCGTCGCCGAGCGTGATTACGCCGATGTCGTCCTGGTTGACGTGATCCCGGATATGCCGCAGGGTAAGGCGCTGGATATTCTCGAAGCGGCGCCCGTGCTTGGCTACGATTCGCTGGTGACGGGCGCGAACGACTACGAGCCGACGGCGGACTCCGATATTGTGGTGATCACGTCGGGCATCGCCCGCAAGCCTGGGATGAGCCGCGACGACCTGGTGCGCACGAACCAGGGCATTGTGACGAGCGTGACCGAGCAGGTGGTGAAATACTCCCCCAATGCGGTGATCATCTGCGTGACGAATCCGCTTGACGCGATGGCGCAACTGGCCTATAAGGTGAGTGGCTTCCCCAAGCAGCGCGTGCTCGGCATGGCGGGCGTGCTGGATACCGCTCGCTTCCGCACGTTCATCGCCCAGGAGCTTGGTGTCTCGGTGCGCGATGTGCAGGCGTTTGTGCTGGGCGGGCATGGCGATACAATGGTGCCGCTGGCGCGTCTCTCGTCGGTCGCGGGGACGCCGCTACCCCAGTTGATTCCAGCGGAGCGGCTTGAGCAGATCGTCCAGCGCACACGCGACGGCGGCGCGGAGATCGTCAACCTCTTGAAGCAAGGCAGCGCCTACTATGCGCCCTCGGCCTCGGTACTGCAAATGATTGACTCGATCCTGCTTGACAAGAAGATGATCATGCCCTGCGCAACGTACCTTGAGGGGGAGTACGGTATCAACGGGCTGTTCGTTGGCGTGCCGGTGAAGCTAGGCGCGGGTGGCGTGGAGCAGGTGATCCAGTTCGAGCTGACGCCTGAGGAGCAGGCCGCGCTGCAAAAGTCAGCCGACTCCGTGCGCGAACTGATCGGTGTGATGGGGATATAACCTAACCCCACCTTCGACTTACCCCCTTCCCATCTATGGGAAGGGGGTAAGTCGAAGGTGGCGCGTCCGTCTTCACCCTCCCAGGTCATCTCGAAGATGTTGGGATTGTCCTGCAACGGCTTGACCCACAGACTCCCGCGAAAGCTGCCACTCCGCAAGTCTATCACGAATTTCTTGACAGCGCGACGAAAGGCTTTCTTCTGTGCCTCGGTCAGCCGGGCATAATCGCGGCGAAAGTCGGGCAGCAGTTCATTCGTCGGCATCTGGATTGTTTTCCAATCCCGCCAACTCAGCTAGCTCGTCGTCATCTGCGCCTAACGCGCGTAACAACTCCTCATCCGTGTAGTAGATGGTTCCCTGGGTGGTGGTCAACGCATCTACTATGCGTGTAAGCAACTGCTCTGGCGTCTCCTGATCGCGTGCGGCGACCTGGCGCAACGTCTCGTATTGGGCGTCAGTCAATTCGAGTGTGTGAACTGCGCCCCTAAACTTGGACACTTCTACATCCCATCTTAGGGAACAACGACTGTTGAGAGCAAGCGGGTGTGATACGTGGCTTCAAACTCCGTCGGCGTCAGATAGCCGAGCGCGGAGTGACTGCGCTTCTGCTGGTAGACGTTGTCGAGAAAGCGCCCAAGCTGGGCGTAAGCGTCCGCGAAGTCGCGGTACTCGGTCAGCGCCACCTCCTCCTCTTTGAGCGTCTTTGAGCGTCCGCATCAGGCGTTCAGCAGAGCCAGTCTGGCGCGGTTCGCCTTGCTCGGCCATGCTGATCTGCGTCCCCAGCTGCTCAAGCTGGGCAATGTACGCGGTCGCGGCATACTGCACCCCCTGATCGGAGTGGTGGATGACGGGGCGGCGCCCGGCGGTGAGCGCCCGCTCCCAGGCCGCCAAGGTGAGCGCCTGATCCAGCCAGATAGCGCGAGAGTTCCCAGCCCCGAATCGCGCGGGTATACACATCCATGAGCACCGCCAGGTAGACGCACTCCTGCCGGAGGCGCACAGAGGTGATGTCGGCGACCCAGACGGCGTCAGGGTCCGTGATCACGAGAGCCGCCACCCGGTTCGGATACCGGGGATAGGGGTGGTCGCTGGTGGTGGTGCGACAGCGCCGCGTGGGGGCTTGTCCCGTCACGCCCAATTGCCCCATGAGGCGGCGCCCGCGCTTGGCATTGACGGCGCCCGCGCCTTCGCGCCGGAGGTGGGCCGTGACGCGCCGGTAGCCGTCGGTCGGCCAGTGCTCAGCGATGCGCTCGATGCGCTCGATGTGCTCGATGCGCTCGATGCGCTGAGGCGCTGGCGCGCATAGACACGACTGCGGGGGATGTCGAGGGTCTGGCACACCACGGCCAGCGGATACTCCGCGCCGAGTTGGGCGCTCATCTGGAGCCGTTGCTCCCGGTTGAGAGCAGCGCAGCTTTTTTGCGATCTCCACCTCCAGCGTCAAGCGCCCCCCGAGCCGTTCCACCTCCGCGACGCGCTGTGCGGCTTGCTGGGTTCGTTCGTCGCCCGCAAACACGCTGGACGCCTGGCTCACAAAGTCGGCTTTCCAGCGACTGAGCAACTCGGCCTTGAGCTGATACTCGCGGCGCACCTCGGCGGCGCGTTTCTGCCCGCTGAGGACTTCCAACACTACCCGCGCCTTGAACTCGGCGCTGAACTGACGCCGCTGGCGCATGGGGATACCCTCCTCTTGGACCTATCGTACTTGATTTGTCTCCCTGTCCAAGATTTGGGGTCTTCCTCACGTTAGGTGCAGGTTGGTTGGTGGCAAGGAGAAGCGGCCAACTGGTGAAGGACACGGCAGCGCAGGAGCGCAAAACCCGCTCGTCCATACATTTG
>JAJPIU010000172.1 GCA_021324535.1 Pseudomonadota bacterium | reverse complement strand
TCGCCATCGTCGCCCGTCTCTTTTCGTGTGGTGTGGTTCCCGCCCGTCGTCCATCGCCCGGTAGAGTACCTTCAGTGTATCATGCCTGGATCGCTTGCATGCTGCTTCTGGGACTTTCGTGAGCAGTTTGGCTGCTCTTAATCTTTTCCAACCGATTTCCAACAAATTGAGAGCATGCTGAGAACATGGCGCAACGCCGCTTTTGCGGTGTTTTTTGTGGCGCCTGCTGGCAGCGCCAGACGTACATTTTGATGTGAAGTATGAGAAAACGCGAGGGCTTCTCACACTGATGTGATGGGCCATGCGCGGCGATTGTCAGGCCTGATAGGAACACGATCTTTGAGGGACATGGTTCTACGGAAAAGACCATGCCCGGTTGAAACTTGAAAAGAAGGGGAGCCATGAGCAACCGAAGAGTATTGCAACGTGTGTTGTTTGGAACAGCGGGCGCCGCATTGTTGATCGTTGGGATAGCCATTGGCGCGTTCCTGGGCGGCCCGTTGAGCGCCTTCGCGGCAGGCACAACTGGCGGAGCCACCACCACGACCGCGACATCTACGCCCGCGCCCGGTTCGCGGCAAGCGTATTGTCAGCTCTATGTGCAAACGCTGGCCAGCAACCTGGGCGTCAGCGTGAGCAAGCTGGAAAGCGCCAACCAGGCCGCTGCACAAAAGGTGATTGACCAGATGTACGCCGACGGCAAGATCACCGCCGCGCAGAAGGCGAAGCTGGAAGCCAGGCTCAAAGCCAACGCCTCGAATCCATGCGCGGCGTTGAAAGACTTCCCACATAGGCATGGCGCTGGCCCTAACAGGGGCTTCGTTGCTAGCGCCCATGCCGCTATCGAGGCGGCTGTCGCCAAGTCGCTGAACATCTCCACCAGCGCCCTGGAGAGCGATTTGCAGGCGGGGAAGACGATTCCGCAGATCGCCAGCGCGCAACATGTAAGCATCAACACAGTCAACACGGCCTACCTCAACGCCGTGCAGACACAGCTCAACAGCGCCGTAAAACAGGGATTGATCACCCAGACGATGGCCAACAACGCCTATACGCAGGCCAAGAACGCCGTCGCCCAGGGCCACTATCCGCTGCTGGATGGTGGCCCGCATGGCGGCCGCCTTGGAGGGCCTCGTTTCTAACCTTACCTATCTCCCAACCCCCTTCCTCTCGCTGGGAAGGGGGCTTTTTGTTGCCTATCGAGCGTCCGGTAGCGCCTTCGCCCCAATCCGCTACAATCATAGAAGCATCGTTTTTTCTGAGGAGGCTTCCCTTGCGCTTGGACTATAAATGGCGTGCGGCCATCGTGATCGCCGTCGGACTCTTTATGGGCGTGCTCGATGTGACTATTGTGTCGGTTGCGCTGCCCCAAATGCAGGCATATTTCCATACCGACCGCGACACAATCACCTGGGTCGCGACGGGCTATCTGCTTGCGCAGGCGGCGGTGATTCCGATCACCGGCTTCGTGAGCGACCGCATCGGCAGCAAAACAGTTTTTCTGACGGCGCTGGCGCTCTTTACTATCGGATCGGGGTTGTGCGCGATTTCACCCACAGAGCAGTGGCTGATCGCGTTTCGCGTGTTCCAGGGGATCGGTGGCGGCGCGCTCTTCCCGGTTGCCTTCGCCATTATCTTCCGCGTCTTCCCGCCCGCCGAGCGTGGGCCGGCCAGCGCGCTGATCGGCGTGCCAGTGTTGCTGGCGCCAGCCTTTGGGCCGACCATCGGCGGTTATTTCACACAAACCTTCGACTGGCGTGCAATCTTCCTGATCAATCTGCCGGTCGGCGTGATCGCCTTCATCGGCTGCCTGCTCGTGTTGCATGGCGGCGCGCGTGAGCGTGCGGAGAGCGGCCTGACGGCGCAGGAAGGACAGGAGAGCCAACCAGTCGCTCGACAGCGATTCGACGTTCTCGGGTTGGCGCTCTCGATGATCGGTTTCACTGCGCTTGTCTACGGCATCTCCGAGGCGGCGTTGACCAGTTGGACAGATCGCAATGTGGTGATCGCGCTTGTGGCGGGCGGCGTCTTGCTGGTCGCTTTCGTCGTCAACGAGTTGCTTGTCGGCGATCCGGTGATGGATGTGCGGCTGTTCCGTAACTACGCCTTCACAGCGGCGAACGTGCTCACCTGGGTGGTCTCCGGCTTCCTCTTCGCCAGCCTCTACCTCCTGCCGATCTTCTTCCAGAATGTGCAGGGGTACTCACCCCTGCAATCAGGTGAGTTCGTGATTGTGCAGGGGCTTGGCGCTGCACTTGCCACAGTCATCGCCGGGCGGCTCTACAATCGAGTTGGCCCACGCTGGCTCGTCACCATCGGTTTCGTGCTCGTTACCACCGGAACCTATGCCTTCACACAGCTCAACGTCAACACGAGCTGGCAATCGCTCCAGGCGTGGCTGCTGGTGCGCGGCCTGGGCTTGGGCTTCACCAACATCCCCTTGCAGACGCTGGCGCTCTCGGCGGTGAGCAACCGTGCGATGGCGCGCGCCTCGTCTCTCGTCAATGTGACACGCCAGGTCTTCGGCGCCGTTGGCATTACCGTCCTCACGACCATCTTCGTCCAACAGGCGCAAGACAATGCGAAGACCTATGCGCCCCAGGTAAAGGCGGCGACGACCACCTATGTACGGCAGCAGGTGCAGGCGGCGACAAAGCAGGCGGTGCAGCAGTATACCAGCGGTTCCCCAAGTGATCCGACGACTCCTCTTGGGAAATTGGCCGCTGGGTGCGCAAGGCCCTTTGGCAGAGCAGCGCAACAACACACGGCGCAGATTCAGGCGTGTGTGCAGCAGGCGGCGCAGAACTATGGTCAACACTACGCGCAATCCTATGCCGCGCAGCATGGTCATCAGATTGCGGCGCAGTATGCCCAGCACTACGCCTTGCAGCACGTCGCCCCGCTTGCGCAGGTGTACGGCATCAACTATGCCTTCCTGGTCTCGATGATCGGCTGCGCTGTCGCAATCGTGCTGGCGCTCTTCGTTGGCACAGACCCGGCAGTGGAGGCGGCAAAACGCGCCGCAGCCAAGGGCGAGAAGCCGCCTGAGGCGCGTCCGGTGATGGTGGGCGAGTAAAGGCTGGTGTGGCGGGCGGGCGGTTGAAACCGCGCCTAGGGGCTACGCCACAAAGGCCGCCTACGCGGCCTGGAGATCGTGGGGGGAGCGGGGGCCGCGCGTTTACCTGCCTGCCAGCTTCGCCAGGATGTCGCCCGCGCTGGTTTCGCCTAGCCAGCTTGCGCGCACGATCCCATGCCCATCTACCAGGATCAGCGTGGGATAGTAGCGTACGCCATAGCGCCCAGCCACCGTTTCGTTACGATCCAGCAGCACGGGCGGCGTGAACAGCAGGCGCGCGAAGTAGTTGGCGACGATCTGCGCGCTCTCCCCTGGCGAGTCAATATAGACGACATGCAGGTGTGGGCGAGCCAGCGCGACGTTGTGCGCCGTTTGCAGTTCGCTCAGGCAATGCACACACAGCGTGTTAAAGAAGACGAGCAACGTGGGGCGATCCTGGCCTGGGGCGAAGGTGTAGGGTGTGGCGGCAAGCTGCGAGCCTTGTGTGACGGGTAACGTGAACGCGGGCGCGGAATGGGCGATCAATCGTTGCGGCCCATCGGCAGGGCCAGCCACCGGGCGCACAAGCAACGCCAGCGCAATCGCCACCAGCGCCGCCGCAATCACACCCGCGCGCAAGGCTCCCAGGGGTGTGCGTAAAGCACGCCCATATCGCCGGATAGCCTCCCGCCAGGGTTGTTGGTTCATTGCCTTCGCACCCTCCCAATTGCGGCATAGCTTGTCTATCTATAGAGTATACCAACGACGTGACAAGCGGATACGGGCAAGCTGCTGGTCAGCATGAGACATACACTGTAGGACGGCGCCAACAAAGTACCACCGTCGTCTCTGGCGGCGAGTGTCAGGCGATACGTTGAGCAAACAGGAACGCGCACGGCTAGCGTGGCAGGCGGGTAAACCCGCGCCTGGAGGCGGCGCCAGAAACGCTGCCTGGAGAGCGGACGTCGCCGCCTCATCACACACTGGAATAGGCGTCATCCCCTGGCGATCCGAGGCGCCTCATCTCTCCAGTCCGCGTAGGCGGACTTCGTGGCCAACGGCCCTTAGGCGCGGTTTCAACCGCCCGCCGCGCTTCGCCCCGCGCTTCGCCCCGCGCCCACCTCGCCCGCCCACCTCGCTCCCCATCCGCGAACCCGCTTTCCCGATGATCCCTCTCCCGCTGGGGGAGGGGTGGGGCAGCCTGACACCATAAAAATACGCTATAATGACAGGGGAGAAACCAGCCACAAAACATCATCACGAGACGTCATTGGGAGTTATCTGGCGCGCATCTTCCCTCTCCCGCTGGGGAGGGTCAAGGTGGGGGCCGTGTGTTCTCATTCGTCCAAGAAATACGAGCAGCCGTACATGGATCAGCGTCACATCCGTAATTTTTGCATCATCGCGCATATTGATCATGGCAAATCCACCC
>JAJPIU010000227.1 GCA_021324535.1 Pseudomonadota bacterium | reverse complement strand
GACGCCCGGCAAAGGCGGTACCGAGGTCGAGGGCTTGCCGGTCTTCGATACGGTCGCCGAGGCCAAAGCCAAGACCGGCGCCGATGTCTCGTGTATCTTTGTGCCGCCGCTGGGCGCCGCAGACGCCATCATGGAGGCCGCGCACGCCGGTATGGCCGTGACCGTCTGCATCACCGAAGGCATCCCCACGAACGATATGACCCGCGTCGCCGCCTATCTGAAAGAGCATCCCACGCGGTTGATCGGACCGAACTGCCCAGGGCTGGCGACGCCCGGCCAGGGCAAGGTGGGCATCATGCCGTATCATATCTTCAAGGAGGGTGATGTCGGCTTTGTCTCGCGCTCCGGCACGCTCACCTATGAGGTTGTGGCGCTACTGACCCAAGCGGGTATCGGCCAGTCAAGCTGCATCGGCATTGGCGGCGATCCCATCATCGGCACGACGTTTCTTGATTGCCTGCGGCTCTTCGAGGCCGACCCGAATACCGCCGCCGTGGTGATGTGCGGCGAGATCGGCGGCAGCGACGAAGAGGACGCCGCTGCCTACGCCGCGACGATGAGCAAGCCAGTGATTGGCTTCATCTCTGGGCGCACAGCTCCTCCGGGCAAGCGCATGGGCCATGCGGGCGCCATCGTCTCCGGCAAGACGGGTAGCGCGCAGGGCAAGGTGGAGGCGTTGCAGGCGGCGCATGTGCCCGTCGCCGAGACGATCTTCGACATCCCAAGTCTCGTCAAGCAGGCGCTTGGCAGATAACCTAACCCCCTGCCCCCTTCCCATCTATGGGAAGGGGGGAACTCACAGGATACAGAAAACAATGGCTATTCTCTTGAAAACACGCGAACAGATCACCGCGTTGCGCGCCGCCGGGCGCATAGTCGCGCAGACGTATGAGACGCTGCGCCCCTATGTGAAGCCAGGCGTCACTACCGCCGAACTTGATCACATCGCCGAGGACTTCATCAAAAGCAAGGGCGCGCAGCCGATGTACAAGGGCTACGGCGCGATGCGTGGACGCGACGGCAAGCTAACGCGCCCGCCCTTCCCTGCCACTATCTGCGTCGCCGTCAACGATGTTGTCTGCCACGGCATCCCCAGCCCGCGCCAGGTGTTGCAAGAGGGCGACATCATCGGCATTGACGTTGGCGCGCGCTATCGCGGCTGGATCGGCGATTCCTGTGTCACCTTCCCCGTAGGAACAATTGACGCCGCCTCGCAAAAGCTGCTGGATGTGACGCAGCGCTGCCTGGAGCTTGGCATCGAACAGGCGCGCGCAGGCAACCATCTCGGCGACATCGGCGCAGTGATCCAGCAGTACGCCGAGGGGCAGGGCTTCTCGGTCGTGCGCGACCTTGGCGGCCACGGCGTGGGGCGTGACCTATGGGAGGAGCCGTTTGTGCTGCACTACGGTAAGCGCGGCTTCGGCGAGCGCATCGAACGAAATATGGTGTTTACCATCGAGCCGATGATCAACGCGGGTGGCTACGCCACAAAGACCGCGCCCGACCGCTGGACAATCTCCACCGCAGACGGATCGCGTTCGGCGCAGTTCGAGCATTCCCTGGCGATCACCGATGGCCCGGCGGAGATTCTCACGGCGTTATAACGAAGCTCGTTTTTGCGTCATATCTCGCATGAGGTTCGCCAAAAATAGAGAACGCTTGTTGTCTGAGGAGCGCGCAATGTCAGAAGGACGCCCCGCCGATACGCCGATGCTTTCCAGCGATGACGAACTGACCGCAGTAGCCATAGGTGAACCGGAAGAGGCGCCGCAGCAGGAGGATCAGGAGAACCAGAAAGATCAGGAAGAGCAAGATGACCTGGCTAGCTTGAGCGCGGCAGCCGTTGCGGCGATAGATGCAGGCGCTCCACAGCCGGAGGCGGCAGGCCCACACAATGCGCTCACGCTGCTGGAGCAGGCGCGGGTGTTGCGCAAAGAGGGCAAGCAGGCCGAGGCGCTGGCGTTGGCCCTTCAGGCGGCGCGCGTGGCCCCGCTCAACCCCGACCCGCTGATCATCATGGGCGCGGCGCTGATGAGCCTCAAGCGACCAGAAGAGGCGCTGCATGCGTTTGAGCGCGCGTGTGAGGTCAGCCCCACATTGAGCGTGGCCTGGCTCTGTCGTGGTTCCACGCTCACCACGCTCGAACGCCCTGCCGAGGCGCTGGATGCGCTGGATCGCTCACTGGCGCTCGACGCTTCCAATCCGCTCACCTGGAACTGCAAAGCTGTCGCTTTGAATAAGCTGAATCGCCCTGCTGAGGCGCTGGCGATGGCCGATCAGTCCTTGGCGCTCAATCCACGTCTGGCGCTTGGCTGGATCAACAAAAGCGGCATTTTCCTCGCGCTTCAACAGTACCCTGAAAGCGTCTTTGCCTCGGATCAGGCGCTTGCAGTGGAACCGGACAGCGTGAATGTTTCTCTTTGGGTGAACCGGAGCGCCGCCCTGAGCAAACTGCGTCACTATGAGGAGGCGCTGGCGGCGGCAGATCGCGCCCTGGCGCTCAATGGGCAATCACGTATGGCGTGGCTCTGCCGCAGTTCGGCGCTGCTGGGCCTGCATCGCTACCAGGAGATGTATCAGGCGACCCAGGAGGCGCTGAGGTTCGATCCAAACAACCCCAGCGCGCTGACCAACCAGAGCGCCGCGCTGATCGGCCTGCGCCGCTACGAGGATGCGATTGTCTTGGCCAACAAGGCGCTGAAACGTGAACCAGATTCCATCATGGCGCTGACGAACAAAGCCAACGCGCTCCATGCGCTCAAGCGCGACACCGAGGCGCTGAGAGCAATTGATACTGCGTTGGCCGTCTCTCCTCAACTCCCCTCAGCGTTATCCAGCAAGGCCGCGATCCTGAACTCGCTCAAGCGCAACGACGAGGCGTTTAACGTGATTGATCAGGCGCTCGCGCTCGATCCGCATAATCCTTCGGCATGGGTCAACCGCTGCGCGATTTTGCTCAGCCTGAAGCAGTACGACCAGGCGCTGGCGTCGGCTGAGCAGGCGCTTGCGCTTGCGCCAAACAATGCGGCGGCGTGGAACAACAAAGGAATGGCGCTGCTCAGGCTGAGTCGCCGCCAGGAAGCGCAGGCCGCCTTTGACCGCGCGCTTGCCATCAACCCACGCATGGCCGCCGCTCGTCGCAACAGGCAAGCAGCCGCACCAGTCCAGATTGTGCTGGCGCGGCTTGTTGTATTGAGCGCTGGTATCCTCTGTATAGCGCTTGGAGCCATGCTTATGGGGCGTGACAACACATCTGTTCTCATCTTAATGGGGTCTGGTTTGTTTCTGGCGCTGACGTCGCTGTTCATCACAGGCCCACGGCGGAAATGATGCTAGCCAGACCCTGCCAGGGATGCGCCGGCACAACATTTGCCACACTTCACGCGCAATGGCATGCGCCAGCAAAGTACCGCCGCGCTCCTGAGCGGTGTGTCTGGCCCTATGTGTATGCCACGGGCCTTCCTGTATAAACCTCCATCGCCGCATTATCTTTCAAAGTGGGTAAGGAGAAGACGCTACGAATGGCGAAGGAGCGCCTGGCCGAAGATACGCGCCGCCCAGGAGCGCGGCGGTACTTGTTGCTATGTTTCGCCTTTTGGCGTAGTTGCGTTCGGAGCAGACTGGGCCGCCCGGGATGGCGGCGCTACTCGATGGGCGCCCGTTGCCTGGCATGCTGCGCCGCCTATTGTCCGATTGCGATCCCCCCGCATAGAGTAGGCCGCGTAGGCGGCATTTGTGGCATGCAATGCCTCTAGGCGTGCGTTCACGCGCCCGCCGACGCCACGCCATTCGCGATCCCATCTGCCTTACGATCCCTCTCCCCCCGGGAGAGGGCCAGGGAGGGGGTTACTTCCCGTTGCGCTCGATTCCAGGGCCTGCGGGCCAGAGTTCCAGGTGATCGTCGGCGAAGTGGACACGCGCGCGTCCGCCAAAGGGAATGGATTCAAGCAACGCGCGTGGGATTTGCAATCGCCCAACGCCGTCAATGATCACCGTCTCTTCGGCCTCTTCCGAGTGAACCACCTCGGTGCTGGTGCGCCCGTCGCGGATGGCGACCGAGCGATCCATCGCTGAGGCGACGTGCGCGTCGTGCGTCACGACGATGGTCGTCAGTCCCAGGTCTTTGTTGAGTTCACGCAGCAGCTTGAGGATGTCGCTGGCGGTGACGCTATCCAGTTCGCCGGTTGGCTCGTCGGCCAGCAGCAGTGGTGGCTCATTGGCAAGCGCCACGGCCAGCGCGCCACGCTGCTGCTCGCCACCGGAGAGCTTCTCTGGCTTGTTGTTCAGCCGATGGCCCAGCCCCACGCGCTCCAGCAACTCGGTGGCGCGTTTGCGCTTGTCGCCGGGATACCCTGCCATGATCATCGGCGTCATCACGTTATCAATCAGGCTGAGGTCGCTCAGCAGATTGCGACTGGTCTGCTGCCAGACATGCCCAACGACGCGCCGCCGATAGTGCAGCCGCTCGCTGCGGGTGAGGCGTGTCAGATCAACACCTGCCACCTCGCAGCGCCCGGCGCTCGGCTCGTCCAGCCCGCCCAAGATGTTGAGTAGCGTGCTTTTGCCCGCGCCCGACGGCCCCATCAGGGCCAACATCTCGCCCTGGGGAACGCGCAGGTCAAGCCCCTGCAACGCCACCACTTCCAGGTCTGCCGCCTTATAGATTTTGACGAGGTTGTACGCCTCGACCACTATCTCCGCCACTGCCAGCTTGTCCTTTTCTCAACGATACCTCGACAACTTGTTTGAATCTGCCAGTTAGTCTTCGCCGATGCGTAGCGCCTGGCCCAGCCCTTGCCGTACTGCCGCCCGCGCCGCGACGATCAGCGCAATGCCGCACGCCACAATTAGCGCCAGGTAGAAGAGACCCAACTCTCCCCAGTTCGTCACCAAGGTATACGGTGGAATGCCCAGCTTGGCAGGATCGAGCGTGGGATCGCTGAATTGCAGGTACGGCAGGGTGGCTGTCGTCAGCACCGCGCCAAGTAGCGTGCCGCCCACCAGTCCGAAGAGATAGACAACCAACTGCTCGCCGAACAAAATGCGCGCCAGTTCTTGATTCGACAGCCCCAGCGTCCGCAGGACGGCGAACTGCGTGGCGCGCTGAGTGGCGCCCAAGAGCGTTTGCGCGGCGCTCCCAATGATCGCCAGCGCCGCCGCCATGATCGCCCCCAACAGCAGCAGTCCTTGCAACCCAACGTTGACCGGGTTCTGTAGCGCCGCCGCAAGATCGCTGTGCAGACTGTCGGCGCTCTCCACATCCAGATCAGGGCGATTTTGCAGTGTATTCAACAGCGCCGCCTCCTGCGCAGTATTGCCATTTGTGCGCAGCCAGAACTCATTTGGCCCCACAGTGTTTGGCAGGCCAGGATTCGCCACAGTGACGCTGTTATAGTAATCGGTCATCGAGATGACGATGAAGCCCGATGGGAACTCTTGTGGGTACAGCGTCGGGAACTCCTGGACGATGGCGCCCACCACCATGCTCACATTCCCCTGATTGGCGTCCGGCGCCTGGATGGAGAACTTCTGCCCGACCGACAACTGAAATTGTGAGGCGAAGCTCTGGCTGACGATTGTCCAGATGGGAGCCGGAGGAGTTCCTGCCGCCACCGGGTTCGCTTTGTGCGCTTGCATCTCGCTCATCAGGCTGTCGAGCGATTGGCTGGCGTAGTCCGACCGCCACGAGACCGGCCCCACAACCGAAGCAAACGTCGCTGGGTCTATCGCCAACATCGGCAGCGGAGCGCCACCTTGATCGAGCGAGGTAGAGGCTTGCAAACGATAGACGGGCGTTACATTCAACACCCCCGGCATACGCGCCAGTTCAGCGGAAACCGTATTGCCATAGCCGTTGACCTCCGCGCCATGCTGCGTCAGACGTATATCGGCGCCGACCTGATAGGCCACACGGTCGTAGGTGTTTTGGCGCAATGAGGCGCTGAAGCTGAACGCGAACAGCCCCAGCCCTACCGCCAACACCAGCAACAGGATGATGCGGCTGTAGCGCCCCGGACTGCGTTCCACCTGCGCCAGCGAAAGCAGCGCCGTGATCCCGCGCCCGCGCGAGGCAAGTCGTTCGCCAAACTGTGCGCCCATTGGAACCAGCCGCAGGGTGAGCAAAGCGCCCGCCAACAGCAGGAGGGTAGGCGTCAGCAAGAGCAGCAGGTTACTGGCTCCGCTGCCCAGTTGCAGACGCACACTGGCGCTGCCAAACTGCCCAAGCTCCAGGTAGCCGACGATGCAGATCACCACCAACCCCAGGTCGAGATAATAGCGCCGCCAGAATGGCTGGCCCGCAGCGCGCCCTTGCTCACGACGGAAGGCTAGCACATCGCGGCGAGCGGCCTGCCAGGAAGTCAACCCAATCACCACCACACCCAGCAGCGCCCCCACCAGCGCAGGCAGCAAGACGCTTTGCGGGCGCGCCAACTGCGCGAAGTAGGCGTTCCCCACACCTAGCGTGGCAAAGACGTTGGACGGCACAAAGAAGCGCACCAGCGCAAGGCCCGCCAGCGCCGCAATGAATGGGCTGACCACCAGCGCCAGCAAGCCAACCAGCGCGCCCTGCGTGAGGAAGACGCCAAGCAGTTGCACGCCCGATGCGCCACGGCTCTTGAGGGTGGCGATCTCGCCCGCTTGGCGGTCAATCAGCAGGCTGGCCATCGCCGCCACAAACAGCAATGCCAGCCCAACGATCTGCGCAACCACAACATAGAGCGGGAGCGCGGCAAGATTCTGCTGCGCCTGTACGTTGGCAATCAGTTGATCGAGTTGTGTATTGACTGCCGTCTGGGTGATGCCCTGCGCGCCGAGCAATGCGCCGTCCACCTGGCTGCGCATCAGTGTAATGCCTGAACTGATGGAGTCAATATTGGAGGCGTTGATGCTGGCGTCCTGTGTGTAGTATACCCAATGCTGTTCCATGTTCAGCCCCGAAAAATGGCTGAGCGAGGAGAGCAATGTTGGTTTGCTCATCAACAACGGGAACGGTGACTGGCCGCCGGAAGTACCATGCAGGACGCTGAAGTTCAATCCATTCCAGTAGGGATCATTGGGATTACGCGGCGTCCAGACGCCGACGACGCGCGCATGAAGCTGGTTCTGATGCGCGCCGAATTGAGCAAGCGTGAGCAGCGTCCCTACGCCGATCCCCTGGATGTTTGCCATCTCTTGGGTGATGATTACTTCCGGTGTCGCGCGGTCGGGCGTCGGATGGGGAAAGCGTCCCGAAATCAGACGCATATGCGGCGCGGCGCTGCTGAGATCATTGCCGTAGTCGAACGCCTGCGGTTTCACCGTCGGTGGATTCGAGGCCGCCGGATCGTAGGTATGTTTGCCCGCCTGGATCAGCAAAAATGGGTCGGTCATCAGATAGTAGGTGATGTGCGGGCTGGTAAAGCTGCCGATCTGCTGTGCGCCAATGCGTCGCACGGCGCTATCGGCAAATTGCGTGACCGACGCAGAGACCTGCCCGCTGGTGACGACCGTCTCGACGTTGCGCGCAACGGGATCATTTGCGCTCAACGTGCTTTGCAACTGAAGGTTGGTGACAAGCCCGGTATACACCGGCACAATGCAGATCAAAATGTCGGCCACCAGCACACCCAACGCGATCAGCGCCAGCAACCCGCTGTTTCGTGAAAGACGCATCAACGCCAGGCGTGTCGCCGAGAGTACGCCTGCGCGCCTCCCACGCCAGAACGGCGCCGGAGACCGCTGGCGTCCCCTGGTGTTGCGCGTTCCACCGCGCTTGTTGGGCGCCGCGCCCTGATTGCTGCGAACCTTTACGGGCATGTCGCTGGCGCTCTGGCGCTCCTCCAGACGCATATCAACTCCCTTCAATTGCCTACCTCTATCGTGGTCTTGGCGGTGTTTGACATAGTTATGATAAGTCCATGACGTATAACGCGCCAAACCCTGAGTATTTTACGCCATCAGCGCCTTTCAGTGTACCAGGTGTGCCTACGGAGAGGAATAAGCGTACAATAGTTTGGGAGATATATCCAAAGGAGCTGCTTAGAAGATGACTATCGTTGGGTTAGCGGCCATTGGGGCAACTTTTGTCACGGCGCTGCTTGTCGGGCTGGCCTATCTTGGCGCGTGGCGCGCACGGGCCAATTTCCCTGCGCCACGCGCGCTTGCCATCTGGGCGGCACAGGTCTGGATTTTCAATCTTCTCATCGATCTGCTGATTTTGTACTTCGCGCTCCCCGCGCTGACAGGGCCATACGGTGGCTGGCAATGGGTGTTGTGGCCGCTGCTGCTCAGCGGGATTTTCGCGTTGTTCGGCGGGAGCATCCTGCGCGTGCGCGACGGCTTCGCCTCACTGAACAGTCGGCTGAACAACCAGATCAGCGGCGGCGCGATCCGCTCGTTCAGTGGCTTTTCCTCGGTGCGGAGTCGGCGGACGAATGCGAAGATCGTTGACGCCTATCCCAATGGCGGCGGATCGGGCGGCTCAGGTGGCGTGCGCTCCAGTGTGTTCGCTGGCGTCTGCGCGATTGTCATCGTGCTGCTGATCGGCGTGGTGATCAATAGCCTGATCGTTGTCTCCACCACCTGGTTTGATCCCAACGCGAAGGCGCTCGCCGCCATCCCTCACATGATCATCGAACCACCCTCGCAGGCGCTTCCGCAGACGAATGTTGACCACATCGTGCTGGTAACGCAGGATGTCGCGGCGTATCTTGGGCAGCAAACATTGGCCTCGGGCGGGCAAAACTACGGCTCGGCGTATCATACCGAGGCCAGCGAGTATACCTTGCAGGCGGTGCGCGGCCATCTGTATTGGATTGCGCCGCTGGTGTACAACAACGTCTGGGCGAACCTGGGAAACTGGCAAAGCCCCGGCTATGTGGTGGTGGACGCCGAAGACCCCAACACCCAGGCGGTTCTGCGCACGGGCTACCATCTGCGCTATCTGCCCGATGCGCTTTTCAGCCAGGACTTGCTGCGCCATGTCTATCTGAGTGGCTATACCTATGGCAACCTGCTCGATCCGACGCTCGAAGTGAATGACAACTGGCAGCCGTACTTCACCGTCTCGCTGTCGCAGCCATCGCGTGGCTTCACTGGCGATGTGGTGACGCAGGTGCTCTTGGTTGATCCGCAGAGCGGCGCGATTACCGCCTATGCGCCCAATAAGGTTCCCTCCTGGGTTGACCGTGTGATTCCCGCCTCACTGGTGGATCAATATCTGACGTGGTGGGGGTTGTACGACAAAGCGCCGTGGTTCGATCCGTCGGGCGCGGGCCAGCAGCAGCCCTCGACCGATACGCCGGAACTCGTCTACAACCAGGTGGATCAGCCGGTCTGGCTGGAGCCGATGACCAGCAGCTCCGGCTCTGATAATTCGAGCACTGGCGTCATCCTGTTCGACACACGCGACATGACGGGCCGCTTCTATCCGCTGACGGGGTTGGGTGTCACGAGCAATGTCGAAAGCACCTTCCAGTCGAATCCGTTGAATATCAAGGGCTACACGGTTGACGCAGTGCAATTGTACGAGATTTACAATGAGCCGACCTGGGTCTGTACGTTTGTGCAAAAGAACGCCTACGGGGCCAGCTTCGAATCCATCGGCATGGTGGATGCGCGACACCTCAACGGCGCGAATGTAATCATGGCGCCCGATAAGGCCGACGCGCTGGCGAACTACGCGCAATGGTTGGCCGACCACGCCACGCCCGGAACCGGCCCTGTGCCGTCGGGCAAGCTCGTCACCGTGCAGGGGCAGGTCACACGCATCTCGGCCACCACCGAGAGCGGCACGACGGTCTACTATCTGCTGATCGCCGGACACAAGCAGATATTCAAGGCCGGATTGAGCCTCAGCCCAGAGTTGCCACTGGTGCAGCCGGGCGACACCGTGCAAGTCACGTTCCTGGATACCGGGCAAAACGTGGTGACGATCAGCTCGTTTGCCGATCTCAGCCTGCCGCTGGGAACGGCTACGCCTACGCCGACAGCGCCAACGGCGACGCCATAGGCGCCATAGAGTATGCACAGGCGGGCGCGTGAACGCCCGCCTGGAAACATAGGAGCCTTTTCCCGCACACGGTTCCAGCATGTGAGTGTGAGCCATGTGCTCATGTGATATAAAGGTGAGCATGAAGTGCTATCTTCGTCTGACGCGACAACTGAGAAGAGGCTAGCATATGCAACCACCATTCCCACCCGCTCCATCTCAACCTCCAATGTCCCCTATTTCTGGTCAGCAGCCCAGGCAGGCGCCCAGTCGCAGATTGAGCCGACGGCAAGTGTTGATTGGCGCAGGCGCGCTTGGACTTGTTGGTTTGGCCACTGGCGCTGTGGCAGTGCTTCGACGTTCCTACCTGCTCCCAGAATTGGCTCCCCAGGCGACCCAACAAGTCAGCCAGACGCTGCGCTATGTCTCAGTCGGGAGGGACGCCGATTGGTGGATCTATGCGTTCAAGCCCGATACCGGTGCGATTGTCTGGCGCCGCAAGATGGCGCAGAACCCGCCGCCACTGGATCTCGAGGCGCCTGTCGTCGCTGGCGAGACAGTGATTGCACACTCGATCACCTCCAGTGGGAGCGATGAAGGGCCATTGATGGGGCTTGACCCGCAAACGGGGGCGATCAAATGGCAAACCACCGCCGATGCGGTTGTCACGATCTCTATGTATGGCTCTTTGGGTGAATTTCCCGCATTTGCCGGCGACACAGTGTTCATCATTGATCAGACCCGACACACGCTCGTTGCGTTGCGTGCGGGCGACGGCCATCGGCTCTGGAGCCAGGACGTTGGCAATCTGACGCTGGTCGGTGTGACAATCGATCAAAATACTCTGTATGTCTCCACAACTGCCAATGGTCTGGTCGCCGTGCGGATCAGCGATGGCGTGGCGCTGTGGCGCTTCAATCCACCGAACGCTCAATCGCCAAGCGGTTACGACGAAACGGTCTGGCAAAGGCAGATAGGCCAGGGCGTCGTGTATACGCTGATCACGGAAGGTGACACACGAAGTATGCTCTATGCGTTGCGAGAGGCGGATGGCTCCCAACTTTGGGCGCGTCAATTGCCAGGAGTTGTAGCGCCGAGCAACACTATCGCGGGAGACTCACCATTTGAGATTGTCGATGGGATTGCAACGCTCGACGACGCCCTCTATCTCCAGACGGAGAACGACCAATACGTTTCGGGAACACTCACAATCAACTCCTACACATTGACCGCGCTGGCCATCAGCGATGGCCAGCCGCTGTGGAGTTATCACAATAGTGAGGGTATCACTCTTCTGGGAAGTAGCCCTGGCGCCATCTACATGATGATCGGGACAATACAGCAAGACCCATCGGCGGGCGCTCTGTCGTCCACCATTCTCGCGCTTCGTTCAGGTGATGGTTCCCTATTGTGGAACCAGACCCTACCTGATGGCATAGACAACAACGAGGCGATTGTCGTCGGCGACACGCTCTACCTGGGCAAGTATGTGGCGCAGGGGACGCAGAACGCCGATGGGAGCTTTTCGTACTTCGCGGGCGTGTATGCGCTGCGAGGAACCGATGGCGCGATCCTCTGGCGCACTAAGATTGAGGAGTCTCAACTGAATCCAGAAAACTCGTCGTCTGATTTCCTCAGTTATCTTGCGTTTGACGAAGATAACGGTACGGTCTACCAGTGCCATGCGGGCGTCTATGCCTTCCGCGCCAGCGATGGCGAACTCTTATGGAAGCTACAAGATACCCAGAGTCCTGGCAGCGCGCCTGAGCAATTCGGCCCTATAGGCATACCATCATGAGTGTGGTCGCGTAGGGGAGGAGTGGCTGCAAGCCCGCCTGCCTGTTTCAGCGCCACTTGCCGTTGTGCGCTATACTGGCTATGCCAACCTGTGCGATCTAGCCAGCGGCGAATGGCTTGCTGGCTGCGTATTCCAACGGAGAGTTGAAAGGAGCCAAGCACAATGGCAGACGACGAAGAGCAGCAACCACCCGCCTCACCCGTTGACGGACTGATCGGCGGCGTTCACCAGCAGGCCGAAGACAAAATTGGCGGCATCATTGATCAGGTCGCCGGAAAAGTCCCCGGCGGCGACGCCTTCTCGCAGCAAGCCAAAGACGCCGCGTCTGGCATACTGAGCCAGGCGGAGGCTCAGGCTGCGCAACAGGTGGCCGAGCGGCTTGGCAACCTGGGCGGCCTCGGTGGCGCACTTGGCGGCCTGTTTGGCCATCACGACCAGACGCCGCCGGAAGGCAACGAGGGCCAGGGCGGCGAGGGTGGCCAGAGCTAGAGCAGCTACGGCTAATCTTCTCCCAGGCGGAGCGTCGAGCCGAGACCCCGGCGCCCCGCCAGCCACGCGCCCAACGCCAGCGAAGCAGCAAACACGGCGCACAACGCCGCCACAAAGATCGCGAGGCCCGGCAGGTTCAGCGCAATGACATAGGGTGGAACACCCAACTGCGCCGAGGTCACGCTGGCGCTGCTGTATTGTAATAGGGGCAGCGTGGCCGTAGAGAGCAGGAATCCCAGCAGCGCGCCACCGACCAGCCCAAAGGTATAGACAAAAATCTGTTCGCTCAGCAGCAAGCGTACCAACTGGTCGGAGCTTAGCCCCAGTGTGCGCAGGATGGCCATGTTTGTTGCTCTCCTTCGCCCCTCGATAATCACCTGGGTCAGGCCGCCCAGCGCGCTGAGCAGCGCCGCCGCAAGCGCGCCTACCAGCAACAGGCTGCTCATCCCGGAGGTCAGCGGATCGGCGAGCATCTGTGTGAGCAACTGCCGCCGATTTATTTCGCTCTGAACGAAGAAAAATTGTGGGCCTTGATAGTCTGTGGCGCGCCGAGCGGCGGCGCTTGCGCTTGGCGTGGTGCGGAGCAAATAGTCGGTTGGCGCGGGCGCCGTTACCCCTTCGCCGTTCAGCGCGGCGAAATAGTCGTGGATGTCAACAACGATGTACCCTGCCGCAGCCTCATCGTACATCGTAGGGAACTCATTGATGATGGCGCCTACGACAAACGAGAAACTATAATTGCCCTCCGTCGGTAACATCACAAACCGATCACCCACCCGCAGATGCTTGGCGCTGGCGAATCGCTGGTCAACCAGCGCATAGATGGAGGTCGTCACCGGTTTGTTTTCGGCTTCGAGCTGATCCACCGAGATCGGCGTCTGTTTCTGTTCATGGATGATCATCTCGTGGAGCAGGTCGCTGAGGGGTAGGCTGGCGTAATCGGAGCGCCAGATCGCCGTTTGCCCGAAGGTGCGTGGATCGATGGCGAGCGTTTGGAGTGGCTGGCTGTTTTGTTCTGCGTCGGTGATTTGGCCGTTACCCCGGTAGATCGGCGTCGCAGAAAGCACGCCGGGTTCGTGTGCGAAAAGCCCAGGCAGAGACGCCGCAAGCCCCTCGCCCTGGAAGAAGTCGGTAAAGGTAACGCGCTCATCGGCTCCCACGATATAGGCTGCGCGATCCTGCGCATTCTTGGCAAGCGACGTTTGGAAGGTCAACGCAAAGAACCCCAGCGCCACGCCAAGCGTCAGCAGCAAGGTCAGGCGACTGAAACGCCCCGGCGTGCGGGAGATCTGCGCGAACGCCAGGACGCCTATCGCGCCCCGGCGACGAGCCGCAAGCCATGCCCCCAGCCGCGCTATCACCGGGAAGAGCCGCAACACCACCAGCGCTCCCGCCAGCAAGAGCAAGCCCGGCGTGACAAGCAAGAGCGGATCAGGCCCACCCCCCTGGCTCAATCCCAATTGCGCGCGCACGCTCAGCCCGCCAAACTGGCCAAGCTCGAAGTAGCCAATCAGGCAGAGGACGATCAGTAGCACATCGAGATAGTAACGTCGCCAGAACGAGACGCCGCTACGCGCCTGGGCGCGCCGGAAGGCCAGCACGTCGAGCCGGGTGGCGAACCCTGCCGTCAGCGTGAGCGTCGCCACACCGATCAGCGCCCCAACCGTAGCAGGCGCCAGCACAGTGGTTGGCGCGGCAATCTGCGACAGATACGACGGGCTGAGCGCGCTGACGATGGGCGTGAACGTGCGCGCCAGGAAGATACTGAGCAGCGAGGCAAGCACAGGCCCGACGACAAAGGCCAATACTCCCAGCATGATACCCTGCGCAAGATACACCCCGATCAATTGCAGTGAGCTTGCCCCGCGGCTCTTGAGGGTGGCGATCTCGCCCGCCTGCGCCTCGATCAGTTGGCTGGTCATCGCGGCGATGAAGAGCAACGCCAGCCCAATCACCTGACCGGCCACAATCTCGAGCGGTAACGCAAGCACTGTGGCCTGCTGCTGAATGCCGGTAAGCAGTGCCGAAAGCCCAGGCGTCAGTGAAACGTCCTGCACAGAGGACGCGCCAAGCACATTGCCGTCGAGATCGTTTTTAAATGTGGCCAAATCACTCTGAAGAACGCCGATGGTGTTTGTCGTGACGCTCAGATAGTTGGTGAAGGCGATATAGTGAATGACTGTTCCCCACGTCTTGCCATTCAACTGGTCGAGAGTAAAGTTGAGCGCAGTCTGAAACGTGAGGGGCGCGAAGAGGATGGGGAAAACTACCTGTAAGTTGCGGGGGGCGGCTGGCGATGGCAGATCGGTATCGAAGCTATAGCCGTTCCAGAAGGGATCATTCACATCTTTGGGAAACCAGACGCCCACCACACGTACAAGCGTCTGCGCCTGTGGCGCCCCACTCACGCTGATGGTAAGCAAGGTATCCGGCTGAATATGGAACTTGGGCGTCACCATGATCTCAGGTATTTGGCCTCTGGAGGTCTCCTGAGGTAGCCGCCCTGATAGGATGTTCATATGGGGCAGCGCTGAGGCGTAGTCAAAGGCGAAGGGCGAGAGGGAAAACGGCACTGACAGTGACGCAAGAAACGCATTTTCACTTGCAACCGGTTTTTGATTGATAGATTGCAGCGCCATCAGTTGGGTGGCTCCCTTGTATTCCCAACTGTTGCTAATAAATTGACCTACGTCCTGTTGCCCAATGCTGTTGATCTGCGCGCTGACGCTGATGGCGTCGCTCCCGTTCATGTCTTCCAATGTGATGTCGGCCTCGATGTTTGTGGCAGGGGCGGGAGCGGAGAGCAGCGTGTTCTGAATCTGGGCGTCGCCAATAATTGCGGTATAGAGTGGGGCCACGCAGACCATCATGACGGCGACGATCACGCCCACCCCAACAAGGGCCAACTGTCGCCAGGAGGGGCGCAGGCGCGTAAAGGCCAGCCAGAGCGCAGCACGACGAGCGCCGCCCCCGCCGCGCCATCCTTGCGCCTGCCGAACCTGTGGAACTTCCTCTGTTTCGGCGGTCTGCCGTTCCTGTCGTGTGAGTGTGCGCTGGGTTGTCATGCGCCGCTGCTTTCCCTTCCTGAACGTATGAACGCATGCGCCACACACAGCAGCCGGAGAAGTATTCGGCTCTGCACGACGTTCTGAGGCGCTGAGGTGATGAAATGTCGCTCCAGGTCTACAACGAACAATATCCCATCACCTTAGTGGTGCATCCGCCAAGTGTATGATACCATGAAGCCTCACAGAGCAGGAGGTGCGACATGGGCAAACGGCTGGACTTGGCGCAGGTATGCGCCCGGTTCGAGGAGGAG
>JAJPIU010000150.1 GCA_021324535.1 Pseudomonadota bacterium | reverse complement strand
TTCGTGTTCATCATGGTGTCGTAGTCTGCGGCTGAGGTCTCCACAAGATGTTTATAGATGCCCACGCCAGCATTGTTTACCAGGATGTCGAGCCGCCCAAGCTCTCGTTGCGCCGCCTGCACAGCCTGTTCCGCCGTGGCCTCTTCGCGCGCATCGCCAGCGACGACCACGCAGCGCCGCCCTTTCTGTTGCGCCTCACTGGCCAGCGCGTCAAGCCGTTCGCGTCTGCGCGCCACCACCACGAGGTCGGCTCCCTCGCCAAGAAACGCCCGCGCAACTGCCTGACCGATGCCTGAGCTTGCGCCAGTAATGATCGCTACCTGTCCACTGAGTTTTCCCTGTTGCGCCATCGTCGTCGGTTCTCCCCATTGTGCTGCTGTACTACTGCGTTGAAGGTGGCATGGCCGATTGAGCCAGCCTTTATAGCATAGCACAGCAAGAAGATGCGCCCTGGCAACCTGCCGACTAATCTTCCTGGGCGAGGTGCGCCAATACCTCCATGAGTTCATTGCTCAGGCGGCGTAGCTCGGAGCGATGCTGTGTGGTCAGCGTAAGGAGCGTCGCCTCGCCGTGTGAAGTCAACGTGACGCGCGTCACCCGCCGATCCGTCTCATCGGGCGCCCTTGCCACCAGGTCGAGCTCCGCGGCGCGATCCACAAGCTGCACGATGGCGTTGTGGTGAAGCTGCAACGCTTCGGCAAGCTCGCTGATGGTCAGCCAGTCGCGTCCGGGCGCGCCTTTGATTGCCAGTAACATCTGGTGCTGTTGCGGCGTCAGGCCCGCCTCGCGGGCCGCCACCTCGCTGAAGCGCAGAAACTGCCTCAGGGCGCCTCGGAAGCGCGCCAGGCGTTCGAACTCGGATTTTGACATGCCATCTACGTGTTCGCGTTTCCTGGTGTGTTGCTGCATGGTCTCACCAGATTCCTCTGTCATGTCACGTGTCATATATTCTCCCTTGTTTCTCCCTTGTTTCTCCCTTGTCGGCAGCATAGCCCAGACGTCCGACATATTCCCCCTATCTTCCCTTGCCCATCCCTCTTATGATAATATCATGGTATGACATATCTATGGTGATGGTCGCGCACGCACACGCACGGTAGGGAGCGTTGGGGGGCGCCAATGCTGCTAATGCTGCTGTGCGTCTGCGCTCTCCGAAAGCACTCTTGAGGGTACGGACAAGGTATGAACAAAGAGGCTGAGCCTGATATTGACGCTTCAGGGTATAAGCGCACGGCGGGCGCGGGTATACATGCGCTGTTTGCTCCTAAAGAGCTTGGCGATTTTACCGTCACTTGGCGTACCGTCAGTATCTCTTTCATGGCAGTTATTCTTGGCGTCATCTGCGCAGGCGTCGCCGCCTTGCTCAAGGCGATGATTGGTTTCATTACCAATCTTGCCTATTATCACCGCATCTCGACTGCGCTTGTCTCCCCCACACATATGGGGCTTGGTTGGTGGTCAGTTCCCATTCCCATCGTCGGCGGCCTGATTGTTGGGCTGATGGCAAAGTACGGCTCAGAGCAGATTCGCGGGCATGGTATCCCTGAGGCGATGGAGACCATCCTCATCGGCGGAAGCAAGGTTCAACCACGGCTGGCAGTTCTGAAGCCGATCTCCTCGGCAATTGCGATTGGCGCCGGCGGCCCGTTTGGCGCTGAGGGGCCGATCATCCTGACCGGCGGGGCGGTTGGTTCTGTTTTTGGCCAATTCTTTCGTCTCTCCGCCGCCGAACGCAAAACGCTCCTGGTGGCAGGCGCCGCCGCCGGTATGGCGGCTACCTTCAATGCGCCGGTCGCCTCGGTGTTGCTGGCGGTAGAGATATTGCTCTTTGAATGGAAGCCACGTAGCCTGGTTCCTGTGGCCTTGGCCAGCGCCTCCGCGACGCTGGTTACACGCACGTTCGTCAGTTCCGCGTTGCTCTTCCCAGAAACGCACTATCCCACGCTTCAGTTTACGGGCCTGTTGGCGGCGGCTGTAGCCGGTATTTTGGCAGGAGGGCTGGGATGGCTGTTGACCTTGGGGGTCTACGGGGCTGAAGACGCTTTCCGCAAGTTGCCCATTCACTGGATGTGGTGGCCTGCGATTGCCGGTATCCTCGTCGGCGTGGTGGGTGTCTTTGTTCCCCGCGCGCTGGGTGTTGGCTACGATACCATCGGCGCTGAGCTATCGGGCAGCCTACCGTTACAATTGCTCGTAGGGTTCCTGATCGCGAAGGCGGTGATCTGGTGCGTCGCGCTCGGCTCAGGAACATCGGGCGGCATTCTGGCGCCAATCCTGTTGATTGGCGGCGCGCTCGGTAGCTTGGAAGGCGCAATCTTCCCTGGTCACTCGATTGGCCTCTGGGCGTTGATTGGTATGTCAGCCGCGTTGGCAGGCGCCGCACGTATGCCCCTTACCGGCGTTATTTTCGCGCTGGAGCTCACAGGAGCCTTCAACGCATTACTGCCGCTGCTGGTGGCGTGTGTGCTGTCGTATCTCTTTTCAACGCTGGTCTTGAAGCGGTCGATCTTGACCGAGAAGGTTGCGCGCCGTGGCCACCATGTCAGCCATGAGTATGCCGTTGATCCGCTGGAGGCGCTCAAAGTCTCGGAGGTGATGCGGAAAGTGACGGCTCTCAAGGTAGTTGAGCCTGAGATGTCGCTCAACCGCCTGAATGATCTCCTGCGAACTGATTCCGCATTCTGGGAACAGAGGCTCTACCCTGTGGTCACGACCTCCGGCAAGCTGGTGGGCGTCATCTCGCGGACTGACGCCCTCGCGGTGGAGAACAACTCAAATGCTGATAACAGCCAGAGCGACCACAGTAACCAGGTCAGCAAGAACGGCAAGAACGACAAGAACGACAAGAATAGCCGCGCACAACGCGTGGTTGGCGATGTCATGCGCAGAGACATCGTGGTAGCCTATGAGGATGAAACACTCCGCACGGTGGCTGCGCGTATGGTCAGCGAGAATATATGGCTGCTTCCAGTGGTCGAGCATGACCATCCACAGCAATTGCTTGGGCTGATCTCGCAGCGAGAACTCCTCAGCGCGCGTGGCCATCTCCTCGCAGAGGAGCGTCGGCGTGAACAGGTGTTACGGATCATCAGAGCGGGTTGGAAACGCACAAAGGCAACGCTGGAAGAAGAGACCAGAGAAACGCCAAAGGAAGAAGCAGTGGGAGAAACTGTGAGATAGAGCATACCAGGCGCAAGGTGTGACGCGAGTCATAGATAATCCCTTTTGGGGCGCATACACTATGGCGAAAGACGGTGATTGCCGTTTACTTCGTCGTACATATGGCAAGAGTGGCAAGAGGGGGTACCTGCCACCTCCATTGTCAAACCTGAGGAGGGTTGTATGCGTCTCCCAGACTCGTCTCTCGATCCATCACGTTCTTTAGCCTCAGGCCGACCTCAGTTCATTGCGCCAAAGCTGGCGCTTGTCGCCCTGGTTGCAGTGGCCTTGCTGGTGGCTGCATGTAGCTCCACTGCGTCTTCCACTGCGCCCGGTAGTTCATCGAGCGCCACCGCGACCTCGGTCGCCTCGCATGGAGGAGCCACCAGCACACCGGGCAGTTCTTCCGGCCCGACAGCCACACCATCGGCTCCCGCGCCCAACCGCGCGCTGGCATGGTACCAGTACGATAGCGACAAAGTTCCGCAGATTTGGGCGAGCGTCAACGGGGCGACCCCGCGCCAGATCACGCATGTAGCGCCCGATCATGCCGCCTGTCTAGACCAGGTGGCGTGGGGCCTGCCTGTCTTCTCGCCCGATATGACGCATATCGTCACATCGTTGGGCAGCTTCAATTGCGGCGATGGCGCGCTGACCGGCACAGTCTCCATCGTGGATGTCGCGTCGGGCGCCGTCACGCCTGTCCCTGGCAGCGCGCCCGCCAATGTCATTCGCCTGACCCAGCGCGTGGATGGCTGGATAGACAACTCGACCATCTGGTACATCTCGTATAGTGGGCTGTACACCTATGTGCTTGGCGCCGGGAGCGCGACAGAAATCGCGACGCTGCATAACCCCGAAGACGCCGTGTTGCGCGGCTCAACGCTCTTTTGGTCAACCTTCGCCACAGGTGGCGCGGGTGGAGGAGACTTCCAGCTTCACCGTTTCGATATGAGTTCGCATACCGACCTGGGGACGACAATTGACCTGGGCACGGTGGGAACCTGCGCCTGCTCGCCAGGGGATTATCTGTTGCCGGGATGGGACGCCTCGCCGGATGGTTCGCATGTCGCCTATCAGAAGGTGACGCCCGCCTCTGGTTCGGTTGGCGGCATCGCCTCGGCGCAGTTCTTCTACGCCAACGCGGATGGTAGCGGCGCCTCGCAGATCGCCCATGTCGTCTCGACAACACACCTGGCGACCGTGCTGATCTCGCCAAACGGCCAGCTCGTCTCCATCGCGTGGGCATTGCCCTCGCCCAGCGTCATCACCGCGAGCGTTTCTTCGCCAGGACATAGCGGCGATCCCAACCTGCACTTCTACCACCCCGACGCCGTGGGGTTCGCGGTATGGAAGTGGGATACGTCCTCGTTCTGGGCGGAGACGATCAATCCCGGCGACTACGGCGGCCCTGGCAGCGCAGGCCCTTCGCCGGACATCGATCAGTATTACGTCGGTACGGCGTCGGGCAGTTTGTCCATTCCCAACGGGCTGAATCCGTGGTATACCATCGGAAGCTAGTTGTTTCTCACCTAACCCCCTGGCCCCCTTCCCATCAATGGAAAGGGGGCTTTGTTTGGCAGAGCTGATCACCCGCCAACGAAGCTATCGCGTACCTCGCGGCGGGCGCGTGGGCGAGCGAGTCGTCCGGACGCCGCCAACGGCTCGCCAAGCGGGCGTGAGGGCTGCGGTAGGCGACCGCTCGTTCCGCCCGCGCTTGGCGGCGTATGGGGCATAGCCGTAAGCTGCCCCTGGCGCGAACGCAACGCGAGGGCGATCACTTCGTCCATCGAATCAACCAGCGCAAAGGTCATCGTCTCGCGTATCTCAGGCGGCATATCTTCGAGGTCTTTCAGGTTGCGGCGTGGCAGGATGATTGTGCGCAGGCCCGCCCGGTGCGCCGCTAGCGCCTTCTCCTTCACGCCACCTACCGGTAAAACACGCCCACGTAGCGTGATCTCGCCTGTCATGGCGAGGTCGCTGCGTACCTCGCGGCCCGTCAGCGCCGAGATCATCGCGATGGCCATCGTCACGCCCGCCGAGGGGCCATCTTTGGGGATGCTTGCGGCGGGCATATGGACGTGAATATCGGTCTTCTCATGGAAGGCGTCGGGTAGGCCAAGCTCGGTGGCGCGCGCGCGGGTGAAGGTGAGCGCGGCCTGTGCCGACTCTTTCATCACATCGCCAAGCTGCCCGGTCATCAGGACGTTTCCGCGCCCGCTGACCGCCATCACCTCCACGGTGGTCAGGTCGCCGCCTGCCGCCGTCCACGCGAGGCCTGTCGCCACACCTACCTCGTCGTGCTCCATCGGCTCCGTGGGAAAGTGCTTCTGCTGGCCGAGGTAAAGTGGTACACTCGTCGCCGAGACGTTCGCCTTGTGGCGTCGCCCCTCTACCACACGCCGCGCCACGCGCCGCATCACCGCGCCGATCTCGCGCTCCAGGTTGCGCACGCCCGCCTCGTAGGTATACTCGCGGATGATGCGCTTGACGGCGCCGTCGTCGAACTCGATGCGGTTGGTGTTCAGACCGGTATCGCGCAGTTGCCGGGGAATCAAGAACTGGTGGGCGATGTGCGTCTTCTCTTCCTCGGTATAGCCCGAAAGCTCAATGACCTCCATCCGATCGCGCAGCGGCGCAGGGATGGTGTGCAGCACGTTGGCCGTCAGGATGAACATCACCCGCGAGAGATCGTAGGGAACTTCAAGATAGTGATCGGAGAAGGCGTTGTTTTGCTCAGGATCAAGCACTTCGAGCAGCGCCGAGGCCGGGTCGCCGCGATAGTCCGAGGCAAGCTTGTCAATTTCATCCAGCACGAAGACGGGATTGACGGTTCCCGCTTGCTTCATCGTCTGGATGATGCGCCCTGGCAGCGCGCCAACATAGGTGCGGCGGTGGCCGCGAATCTCCGCCTCATCGCGCACGCCGCCCAGCGAGACACGCACAAACTGACGACCAAGCGCCTGGGCGATGCTGCGGCCAAGCGAGGTTTTGCCCACCCCTGGTGGGCCGGAGAAGCACAGGATCGGCGTGCGACCCTCAGGCGCGAGCTTGCGCACGGCGAGGAACTCCAAGATGCGGTCTTTGATCTTACCTAACCCATAGTGGTTCGCGTCGAGCGTCTCGGCGACGCGGAGCAGATCGAGCTGATCCTCGGTGCGCTTGCTCCACGGCAGGGCGATCAGCCAATCGAGATAGCCACGCAGCACGCTATACTCCGGCGCAATAGAGGGCATCGCCTCCATACGCTCAAGCTCTTTGAGCGCCCGCGCCCGCACCTCAGCCGGCATGCCGGCAGTCTCGATACGGTCGCGCAGCTCCATGCCTTCGCGCATGGCCGGATCGTGCTCGCCAAGCTCTTTCTGGATCACCTTGAGTTGTTCACGCAGATAGTATTCGCGCTGCCCGCGATCCACCTCGCGCTGCACATCCTCCTGGATTTTCTGCTCCAACTGCAAGACGTTCTGCTCACGTTGTAAGAGGTAGCATGCCTTGCGCAGGCGCGCGGCGGGATCGAAGGTTTCGAGCAATTCCTGGCGGGTGGGCATGGGTGGCTCGAGCTGGGAGACGATATAGTCGGCTAGCGATCCGGGCCGCTCCATATTGAGCGCCTGAATGTAAACATCCTCGCCCATGCGCGAACTCAGCTTGACACAGCCCTCAAACATGCGGAGCGCTGTGCGGGCAAGCGCCTCGATTTGTTCATTGCGCATATCTGGTTCGCTGAAGGCAACGCCACGCACGCGACCATAGGGCGCCTGTTGTGTCCATGCCTCGATGCGGAAACGCCGCACGCCCTGGACTATGACGCTGCTTGTACCGTCTGGCATCCGCAGGACACGATTGATCACGCATTCCGTGCCGATCTCATAGACATCCTGCGGAAGCGGATCGGTGATCTCCTCGGAGCGTTGCGAGACGATCAGGATACAGTGATCCCCGCTCATTGCCTCTTCGATGGCGCGCAACGCCGGGTCGCGATCCACAAAGAGCGGCACGACCATATTGGGCAGCATCACTGTATTGCGCACCGGCAGGACGGGCAGTTCACGCGCCTGCAAGTGGTTCGCAAGGCTGAACGTGAGGGATTTCTGCTGAAAGTGCGTTTTGTCAGGCGCGAAGCCGACGTCGGAATAGGTCTGCGTCTGCCGGGCGCGGCGGATAGGTCTGCGTTGCTTCTCCGATGAATCCGATGAGTCCATGTCTCGGACCTCCCTTGGGATGTCTGTGGATGACGCGACCGCGCCTGGACTGTGGCCAGCGCCTTGCTGTGTGCCAGGCGGCGCTGACTGAGCGGTAGTCAGGATGGCTATGCGCAATGGGCTATGCCAGGGGACGTATAAGAAGCGCCCGCCTTTGCTCCGTTGATAGCAGTATAACCCAACGAAGCGGCCAGGGCAAGCCACCGCCATATTTTCCTGTGGAAGGTGTGGAGAAAGTTATCAACACTATCCACCTTCGGGAGCGCCGGTCGCGTTTCCCACATAGCTAGTAACGCTTCAACAGGGCGCATGGACACGGAATATGCCGCTGATAGGCACATTTCGCGCCAGATTGCTTCTTGACCGGACAGGTTTGGGAAGCTCTGGGGAAACAAGGGGGAAACAAAGTGGAGAGCGGGGTATGATATAGTAGTCATCATGGCGTATCACGTCTGTAGTAGCAAGCATTGCGTATATATCATCAACGGTGAGGGTTGGTAGAGTGAGGAAGGGAGCGCAGGGCGTGGAGATGAGTTTTCCGCGATGTCGAAAGTGTGGGCAGGGCGAACTGGTGCCGCTCTCTGATTTTGGCAGCCAGGGTGCGCCGATTCAGTTCAAGGCGTGGGTCTGCACAAACCCGCAGTGCCTCTATAACGTGAAGATACGCAATGGCGACATCATCATCAACGAGCCGGTCAGCGACGGTTCGATCCATCCCTATCGTGGGGGACGGTGAAGTCAGTGTTTGGGTTGTACGCCAAGCATGCGCCCGGCAGGAAGGAAGAGCAGGATCAGCCCTATCGCAAAGAGCGCCAGCATCACGCGATGATCGGCAGCGTTGAAGGGCGTCGTGCCGTTGCGTGTGGAGAAGAGTCCGAGCAGATAGCCGAGCGCGCCCACAATATGCGCGGCAAGTGTGGCGCCCCATTGCCAGGTCTGCTGTGTTAGCATGGCAAAGAGCGCCACCGCGAAGACAACACCACAGACGCCCTCCACAATACCCGCATAAAGAATCCGCGTCTCGGTGAAGGTGGTAAATCCCAGGGGAATAGTTGCGCCAAACAGGTGAACTGCGCCCGCGAAGAACAGCGCGAGGGTATCGAACACCACCAGGATGCGTAGCGCCAGCCTGACCAGCGCATGCCCTGGCGTTGCGGATTGCTGTACCATAGCAAGTTTCCTCCTCTCCTCAAATGCCCAGAAGTAGGCGGTGACAAGAAGGGCGCTCATTCAATTACCAGCCTGCTCTTTTGCGCCGCCTTTGCCATCCGTGCCAGACTCTCCGCCAGGGCCAGCGCGCCCAGCCCTACCAGCAGATGTACAACCTGGATCACCCAGTGCGCTGGATTGGGTTCGGGTAGGATGCTTGTCTGCGTCGCTCCTAGGATGGGAACAATCAATCCCCAGGCAAACGCCAGCACGACCAGCCCGATATTCACGCCAGAGATCGCCGCCAGAACGGCAAGCGCCCACAGCGCAAGCACAATCGTAATCCCCAATAGCATATGGATGGGAATGAGGAAGTCTGCCGAGCCTGTCCAGATGGTAAGGCCCAGAATGATGATAATCACTCCGGCGACCCGGACGATCCATTGGAAAACAGTGGTTGTTACGCGCATGTGTTCAGTTCTCCTTGTTGTATCTTGACGCCGATAGTGGGCGTAGTTCATCGTGGAGACCCAGTTTGTCGCTTCATCAGCGGGTATGGCGCCTCCCACACCCGCAAGTATAGCGACCGGACGTGACAAACGCATGACTATTCCCGGCCTCTTTTGTCACGGATTTGTCATCTTGATATGCCATAATGCCGTTAGTGACACACATTCCTATGGAGCGTTCCCATGCGCATTCTCGTGATCGAAGACAATCACCGCCTCAACGATACCCTGACGGCCAGTCTTGCCCACGAAGGCTATAGCGTTGACAGCGCCTATGACGGGCAGGAAGGACAAGATTTCGCCGAACTGACGGCCTACGACCTGATTATCCTCGATATTTTGCTGCCCAAGAAGGATGGCCTCGAGGTCTGCCGCGACCTGCGACGGCGACGCATCCACACGCCCATCTTGTTGCTGACCGCGCGCGACAGTGTGGATGATCGGGTGCAGGGGTTGGATTACGGCGCTGATGACTACCTGGTAAAGCCGTTTGCCATGCGCGAACTGTTGGCGCGTTTGCGTGCGCTCCTGCGGCGCCAGCAGCCCTACAAGCAGGGACGTTTGGAGCTAGGAACGCTGGTGATGGATCCTATTACCCACACGGTAGAGCGTGACGGTCAGCCCATCGAACTGACACCGAAGGAGTTTGCGTTGCTCGAATACCTGATGTATCACGCGAACCAGGTGGTCACGCGGGAGATGATCGAGCAGCACATCTGGAACTATGACTTTGAGTGCGAATCAAATGTGATTGATGTGTATGTGCGTCGTCTGCGCCGGAAGATCGACGCGCCCTTCGCGCTCAAGTTGCTCACCACCGTGCGTGGTATTGGTTATCGCCTACAACCCCCGCCGGAGCAGGAGCGCGCGCCATGAAACGATCCTCACAATGGCGACAAGGACACGAACACCGGACTATCCGGCGATTTTGGCCTTTCACACTGGCGTCAAGCGTGCGCGCGCGCCTGACGCTTTGGTATGTGATGATGATGATCTTTATCGTGCTGCTCTTCGGAACCAGCTTGTATATCGAGCAGGCGTACTTCAACGCCGCCGCAGCCGAAAGCGCGATGGAGACGCAGCTCTATCACGATAGCCAGCGTTTCGCGGAAACATATCAGCAGTCGTCAGCGCGCCAAGAGTCGCCTGCCTCGCTACAGTTGGCGCTCTCCTCTCAGGAGGTGGCGCTCTTTTTGCGACCTGATGGCTCCGTCATCTCGGCGCACGGCCCGCTGACGACCGGTATGATCCAACAACTTCAAGCACAGGCGAAACAAGGCGCCGGTATGATCGACCTTCCGATTTACCGGGCGCATACACATGGCTGGTGGAATACGCCTACCACCTATCGGGTGCTAATCATGCCCATTCTCTCGCAGAATACTCGTGTGGCTACCATTCTGGTTGGGGAGCCACGCCCAACTTCCCTTCCACTGCCGGTGATCTGGTTGTTCCACGGCGGTTTCGCGATCCTCTTCGCGGCGATTGGTGGCTACTGGCTGGCGGGCAAGGCGCTGCAACCGGTCAAACAGATCACACGCACCGCCAACGAGATCAACGCGACCGATCTGCGGCGTCGCCTGCATTTGCAGCGGCGCGACGAGTTTGGCGAGCTGGCCGCGACGTTTGATCGCATGCTGGCCCGCCTCGAGGCCGCCTTCAAGCGCCAGACACAGTTCACCGCCGACGCCAGCCACGAACTGCGCACACCGCTTGCCATCATCGGGCTGGAGGTCAATCGCGCGCTGACACAGGCCGAGCAGCCCGAAGACTATCGTAGCGCGCTGGAACTGATTCAGACCGAGAACGAGCGGATGGGGGCGATTGTCAATAGCCTGTTGCTGCTGGCGCGGGCGGATACGGGCCAGATGACGCTGAATGTGCAGGATGTCGATCTGAGCGATGTTACGTTGGCCTGTGTCGAGCGCCTGCTGTCTTTGGCGCGCCAGCAGCAGATCACTCTGGCGACTGGCGCCCTGCCGGAGTTGCTGGTGCGAGGCGATCCGCAATACCTGGGGCAGATGCTCACCAACATCATCGAGAACGGTGTCAAATATACCAGTGGCAAGGGGACGCGCGTCTTTGTGGAGCTGGCGGGTGAGCAGGGGAAATATGGTGTTGTACGTGTGCAGGACGACGGCCCTGGCATCTCGGATGAACACCTCCCCTATCTCTTCGAGCGGTTCTATCGCGTGGATAAAGCACGTTCGACGCCGACGACCAGGCAGAAAGTAGGCGCATCGCTGCGCGGAGACGCTACAGGCTCAACCCAGAGCAGCCAGGGAACCAGCGAGAAGCACAAAGAGCCGGGCGGCGCGGGGCTGGGCCTCTCGATTGCACAGTGGATTGCACAGGCGCATGGCGGCGAGATACGGGTTGAGAGCGCCATTGGGGAAGGCGCCCTCTTTGAGATTCGTTTACCTCTGCTCACAGTTACGGAAAGAGATACCGCAGCATGAGAACGACCATCACGCAGCCGTTGGTCAGCAATGGCTATACATTGGAGACCACGCCTGAACGATTGGGCTGGCTTGAGCCAACCGATCCCGGACTGCCAATAGAGCAGCTTCGCGCTACTTATCGTAAACAGGGCTATCTATGGCTGAAAGGGTTCTTTGACCGCGAGGCTGTGCTGGCGTTCCGTCGGTTCTTCTTCGAGACGATTACTGCCGGAGGTGTACAGGCGTTCTTCGGGGTCGTCAAGTCGCGCGAGTACGAAGAGTTCTGCGCGTCGCCGCGTCTTATGGACTTCTATCGCGCGTTTATGCCAGGGCAGCCCTATCTGCACAAGCGCAAGCTGATTCGCTTCAACTATCCCGGTGAACGTAACTGTACCGGCGGCCACTATGATCTGATCTATCTACGCGCGGGAACTGATCGCCTCTACACCAGTTGGATACCCCTGGGCGACATTCCGGTAGAAATGGGCGGGTTGATCTATCTGGAACGTTCCGACGCGATTGGCCGTCGGATGGAGGCCGAGTTTCGCGCGCAAAACGCGGAGCTGCCACCGGAGGAGCGCATCAACGCCTATAATCGCAATATGCGCGAGAACGGCTGGATCAGCACAGACCTCGTTGCGATGGCGAATCGCTTCGAGAGCCGCTGGCTAATTGCGGATTACACGGCGGGCGACATGGTGATCCACAGTCCCTATATGATCCACGCCGCCACGCAGAATGACGATCCCGCGCACGAGATCAGGCTCTCCACGGATATTCGCTTCCAGCGGATGGATGACCCGGCAGACCGGCGCTGGGCGCAGGATTGGACGCCGGGCGATAACCTCTGATAGCCGCTAAGGAGGAGGCAGATGCTTCCCTTGATCTCTACCAACGCCATTGCGGGGGTGATATTTCTGGCCGCGTGCCTCGTCTGGATCGCTCCGGAGGTGATTGGGACGTTCAGGCAAACCGCGAGAACCGCCAGGAGAACGGCGATTGTTCATGATCGCGGCTCTCTGGGCGTCTTGCTCGCCCTTCAATGGCTTGGACTGGCGTTGAGCTTTGCGCTGGCGTGGGCCTTCCCATTGGCGGCGATTCCCTGGCAGCGGACGGCGCTCTTTGCCCTTGGTGTGGTGGCGATGCTGCTGGGAGTAGCCATCCGCTGGTATGCGATCAAAACGCTAGGCGCCTATTTCACCCGTGATGTCGCCGTCTCGGTGGATCAACCTGTCGTGCAGACTGGCCTCTATCGCCTGATTCGCCATCCTGCCTATACAGGCACGTTCTTGACGATGCTTGGCGTTGGGCTGGCGCTGGAGAATTGGGCGAGTCTGGGCGCGCTGCTGCTCTGTGTCGTGCTTGGCCATCTGTATCGGGCGCATGTGGAGGAGGATGCGCTCCGGCAGACCATCGGCCAGCCCTATATCGAGTACATGCGGCGTACCAAACGCTTCATCCCGTTTGTCTATTAGCTTCACGACCGCCAGACAGGCAAGACAAGGAGGCTCCGCTAATGGCGGTTCTCGGATGGATCGCGTTGCTCGTGTTGTTGGCGGCTCTCTGCCTGCTTGTGCTCTGGCTGATTGGCTTCCTGTCAGTCACTGATGTCTTTGTCTCGACAAAATCGCCAAAGGATACACGAGCGTTTCGTCGTGTTCTGGCGATCTTCCCACACCCCGATGATGAAGCCGTCTCGTGTGGGGGAACCTTGCACCGCTTCGCTGCCGAGGGGCGCCAGGTGGCGTTGGCGCTGTTGACGCGAGGCGAACGCGGCACACCTGACGCGCATGTAAGTGAACGCCTGGGAGCGATACGCGCATGCGAGGCCCAGGCCGTGGCGAAAAAGCTCTGCGTGCGGCTGATCCAGGCTGATTTTGGCGATGGCGAACTCTGCCAGAGCAAGCAACTTCTTGCAGCCTATATAACGGCGCTGATCGAGCGGGAGGCGCCAGACCTGCTGATCACGTATGACCTGGCAGGATTCTACGGACATCCTGACCATATCGCCTGCGCTGAGGTTGTCACCAAGGTGAGAGCCGCCAGCTTCCCGCAGCTTCCCCTGTGGTATGTGACATTCCCTCGGCTCATCCTGGCCGCCGCGCGTCTTCCAAAGCACCTTGCACCGACTGATGCTGCCCATGTGCGACAGGCCAGACCAACGCTCAAGCTCTTTCTTGGGCGCAGCGTCACTGCGAAGATCGCCGCATGGTATACCTATCAGAGCCAGCGCGCGGCGCTGACGAAGGGCCTGATGCGACTGCTTCCCATCTGGCTGTTTCTCTCGATGATGTTGTTCGAGTATTTTGCCGAGGCTGGCGAGGACGCTGGTTAGCGCGGAAAGGGGAAGCGTAAGCATGGGGGAGCTGCGATTGATGCGCCCGGCCCAACCGTTGACTGCGGCGTGGCAGGATATTCCCGTTGTGCTGCGCGGGATAACATCTCTGGGCGTCAGCTTTCGTCCGCTACAGGCCGGGGCGCTTGGGCTAGACCCTCACGAAGCACTGCAAACGCTGCTTGGCTATCCGTTTCAGGTGATACGTCTGGGCGCATACTGGAATCGCATCGAACCAAGCGTTGGCGCTTTTCTCACCGGAGAACTTGACCGGCAACTTGACGCCGCCGAGCAGGCGGGAAAGCAGATCATCCTTTGTGTAGGCCCAATCAAAACATTTGGCTACCCGGAGTTTTTCGTTCCTGCGCGCTACCTCGGTCAGCCCCTCCCTGAACATATGCGCATCACGCCAGCCACCCACCCTGCCCTGCTCGCCGCGGCGACCGACTTCATTGCGCGACTGGTGGAGCGATACAAACAGCGCCAGGGGATTATCGCGTGGCAGCTCGAACATGAGGCGGTGGATCCGCTTGGCGTTGAGCATAGCTGGCGACTGGATCATACCTTCGTCGAGCAGGAAGTTGCGGCTCTGAGAGCGTCCGATCCGGGCAGGCCCATCATGATGAATGGGTTTTTGCCCACTTCGAGCCTTGTCGGGCTGACACAGTGGCGTGCGACACACGATCAGGGAGATTCGCTCGCCGTGTCCCAACGGCTGGCGGATATTGTCGGGATTGATTACTACCCACGCCATGCGCTGCTGCGCCTGGGCGCGCGCACGCTGTATCTGGATGGAAGCGCAAGCCGCCTGGCGCAACGCCGACTGCGAAATATCTTCGTGTGGGCAGAGGCGCACGGGCGACAAGTGATGATCGCGGAGGGCCAGGCAGAGCCGTGGGAAGCGGTGACGACTCCGCCGAATCCGGCTGGACAGCGCATGGCAAGCTGCCTGCCGGAACACATCATCGCCAGCTACAACACCTGTATGCGCCTGTCGCATCCACAGGCGCTGCTCTCCGCATATCTCTTCTGGGGCGCCGAGTATTGGCTGCTGCGCGCAGGCTCCGGCGACCCCGGCTACCTTCAAGCGTTTGCGCGCGTGCTCGAAGAAGCCTGAAGAGGCTGATGTTCCTCCTATGCGCTACATGCGCTATGCGGCGCTGCGGTTGTACACCATTTGCGCCAGGATGAAGCCAAGCAGGGCAAGCCCCACGCTCCAGGCGATGGCAAGGATCACGTTTGTCGTGGTGATGGGCGTTCCCATCAGCAGTCCACGCACCGTATCAATGACCGGCGTAAAAGGCTGGTAGTCGGCGTACCAGCGCAGCCAGGATGGCATCGTGGCGGTGCTGACGAAGGCGCTGCTGGTGAACGACAGCAGCAGGAAGGTGAGGACGAGGCTATTGGCTCCGGCGGGCGTCTTTCCGATCAGGCCGTAGAGCACGCCCATCCAGGTGACGCCAAAGGTGAAGAGCGCGATCACACCATACGCTTCGAGCCAGGCAATGGGGTTCGTCGTGGGCCGGAAACCCAGCAGCAACGCCACCAACGTAACGACGCCAACGCTGATCAACGTTTGTAACAGGCTTCCCAACACCTGTCCCGTCAGCACGGAGGCGCGTGAGATGGGCATCGTGCGGAAGCGGGCGATGATGCCCTCGCTCATATCCGTGACGACGTTGATTGCCGTCGTTGCGCACCCACTGGCTATCGTCATGATGAGAATGCCAGGCGCGACAAAGTTGATATATGCGCCATGTTCTGCGCCCATCAGGCTGGAGCCGAGCGCCCCGCCAAAAAAATAGACGAACAGCACCAGCATGATCACCGGCGTCATGATGCCACTCAGCGTCATGGGAAGGTAGCGTAGTGAGTGTCGGACATCGCGTTTGAACAGCGTCGCGGAATCACGTAGGGCAAACGTAAGCGGGTTCATCGTACAGCCTCTTTCTGTGTAGTGGGAACACTGGTCTGATTGGCATGGCCGGTGAGGGCAAAAAATACGTCGTCCAGATTTGGCGTATGGAGCGAGACGCTCTCAACCGGGATCGCTACATCGTCAAGCCGGTCGAGCATGGTTCGCAGCGATTTGACACTGCCATCGTTAGAAACTTGCAATGTGAGCGCTGCGTCATCGCGCAAAGTTGTTCCCAAGACGTGGGCCGCCGCGTCGAGTCCGCGTTCGTCGGCGAACTGAAGCAGGATGTGTCCGCCGGGGATGCGCCGTTTCAATTCCTCAGGTGTCCCCTCGGCGACCAGCTTCCCCTGATCGAGTACGCCGATCCGGTTGGCAAGCTGATCCGCCTCATCGAGGTATTGCGTGGTCAGCAAGATGGTGACGCCGCTCGCCACGAGGCTGCGGATGATCTCCCACATAGTTTGGCGGCTGCGCGGGTCGAGTCCGGTCGTCGGTTCGTCGAGGAAGATGAGACGTGGATCGCCCATCAGCGTCATGGCGAGGTCGAGCCGCCGCTTCATGCCGCCGGAGTAGGCGCTGGGCCGCTTTTTGGCCGCGTCGGTCAACTCAAACCGTTCGAGCAGCTCGGCGGCGCGTTTGCGTCCAGTAGACCGGCGAAGATGGAAGAGATCAGCCATCAAAAGCAAATTCTCCTCGCCGGTCAGCAGGTTATCAATCGCTGAGAACTGGCCGGTGACACCAATTGCCGCGCGCACTTCGCCTGGCTCTTTGATCAGATCATGCCCGGCCACTTTCGCGGCGCCGCCGTCTGGCCGGATGAGCGTCGAGAGAATATTCACCATCGTCGTTTTGCCTGCGCCGTTGGGGCCAAGCAATGAATAAATCGTTCCATCCGCCACGCACAGGTCAATCCCGTCAAGGACGACATGGGAGCCGAACGATTTGCGTAACCCCTGTGTTTCAATCATCATGGCGTTTTACGCCCTCCTGTGCTATACTGGGATTAAGTGAGTCACTAAGTTAAAGCGTGTTGCTTTAACTTAGTGACTAAGATAAAACAATCTTACACGAAAGGATAAACAATGTCAAGGGGTGATCAAGAAATTCGTGAGGGTTTGCTCACTGAGCTTGCGCGTGAGCTACGGCAGTTCACAGGGCTAGGGGCTTCGTACTTTCGGGCGGCGTCGGCGCGGAGCGGCATGAACGTCACCGATATGCAGGTGCTCGATATTCTGGCGAATGGCGAGCCGTTGACCGCCGGTCAGCTTGCCGATCTCACGGGACTCACCACAGGCGCCATAACAGGGATGATCAATCGGCTGGAGGAGGGTGGATTCGTCCTGAGGGAGCGCGATCCCAACGATGGGCGGCGGGTGATCGTCAGGCTGGCGCCAGGGAAAGAAGATAGCCAGGCGCTCAGCCCGTTGTTTGCGTCCATTGGCGCTGGATGGAAGGAACTGGCGGCGCAGTACGACGATGAGCAGCTCAGCATGTTGTTGGGGTTTCTCAAGCAGAGCAACGAACTGACCAGGAGGGAGATCATCCGGCTGCGCGAGGCGCCTGCGGATGATGAGGAGAACGTTGCGCCTGAGCTGGGCGGCATCCTAAGTGGCAGGCTGATCATCCCAAATGGGGTGGCTAAGATTACTCTGCATGCGGATCGCAACATCAGCCAGTTATATCAGGCGCGCTTTGAGGGGACGCCGCCGGATGTGAAGACCAAAGAGGGAGTCGTCACCATTCGCTATCCACGGCGCCTGTGGATGTTGGGGATGGGAGAAGGCGTTGCGGATGTCACGCTCAACGCTGCCATTCCGTGGGCGATCACAATACGTGGTGGTGTATCGGGTATCACCGCCGATCTGGGCAACCTCACTCTCACAGGTCTTGAAGTCAAGGGAGGTATGAGCATGATCCACCTGACCCTCCCTGAGCCGACTGGCGTGGTTCCCATACAGATCAGTGGGGCAGCGTCCGATATTCAGGTGCGACGCCCTCTTGGTGTTGCGGCGAAGGTGCATCTTCAGGGCTGGGTCTCCACCTTCATCTTCGACGAGCAGATGTTTGGCAATGTGGGAAACGATGCTCGGCTGCAAAGCGCCAACTTCCAGGCGAGCATGCCCTATTACGACATCGAAGTAAATAGCTCCGCCAGCATGGTGACGATCACCACCGCCGAGTGAAGACAGGCTGTGCGCCTTCGCAAGTCATGTATACTTGAAGCACAGACTCGGTACACTTGCTGTCATCATGCCTTCTGGCAAAGGGTTTTATGATCCACTGTATTTTCTCGTGCTTGGCAAAGGAGAGAACGAGTCGGTACTTGCCTGGCGTGCGACGAACCTCTCCGCCAAAGAAACTTCTCAGCGTGTATGCGCAGCCATCCACTCCATGACCAATCTCCCACTTGTCGATCTCACGGCGCAGGCGCAACAGATAGTGTTGGGCGTTCCACCTGCGCCGGTTTGGGGCGCCCGTGGATAGCTTGCAATTTCTGCTGGCATGTCATCACAATAGGATGAACATTGAGTTGAAGAGTCAGGTAGATTCGAAAGGATGAGAACAGCACATGCCAACAGCTAATCCTGCGTTGTTGACCCGTTCCGCTATAGAGTTGGCGGGCATGATTCGCTCAGGCGAGCTACGCAGCCGCGAGCTTGTGGAGGCCGCGTTGGCGCAGGTGGAGGCGCGCAAAGACCTCAACGCCTTCACCTTTCTAGACGCCGACACAGCCCTGGCGACCGCCGATGCGATCCAGCCCGGCGATCCGCGTCCGTTCGCAGGTGTGCCTATCGCCATCAAGGAACTCAATCCTGTCGCAGGTTGGCCCTTCACGATGGGGTCAGATATCTTTGGCGACTACCATGCGCCAAACGACGCCTACACCGTGCGGCGGCTACGCAACGCTGGCTTTGTGCTGATTGGCCGCACCTCAGCGCCGGAGTTTGGCATCGTGCCTGCCACCGCGCCGCGTCGCTTCGGCCCCACGCGCAATCCCTGGAACCTGGATCGCAGCCCTGGTGGTTCATCAGGTGGCGCGGCTGCCGCCGTAGCGGGCGGCATTTTGCCTGTGGCGCATGGCAGCGATGGCGGCGGTTCGCTGCGCATCCCCGCCTCGTGCTGTGGTCTCGTTGGTCTGAAGGCAAGCCGTGGGCGCATCTCGTCCGGCCCCGATATGGGCGACAACATGCTGTCCACGCAGGGATCGCTGACGCGCACGGTCGCCGAGACGGCGCAACTGCTCGACCTACTGGCGGGCTATGAGATCGGCGACGCCACCTGGGCGCCTCCGCCGTCCGAGCCGTTCGCCGCCACCGCCGCCCGTCCGCCGCGTTCCCTGCGCATCGCCTTCACTACCATCTCTCCGCTCAATACGCCGGTTGACTCTGAGTGCGTCGCCGCCACGCATGACGCTGCGAAGCTGCTCGCCTCGCTTGGCCATCACATCGAGGAGGTCACGCCACCGGTCTGGCAGTCTGAAACGCTTGTGCCAGCTTTCAACGCCATCTACGCGGCAAGCATCACCAGTGGGGTGCGCGCGGGCGCACGCATCACGCAGCGCATGCCCTCGCCGGAGCTTGTCGAGCCGCTGACGTGGTGGTTCTACGAGATGGGTATGCGGACGAGTTCGGCAGAACTAATGGAAGCTGTTGGGGCGGTGCAGGGCTACTCGCGCCAGTTGATCGCGTTCTTCTCAGCCTATGATGTGTTGCTCACGCCTGCGCTTGCGCAACGTCCGCTACCCATCAGTGGCATCAACACCATGTCAGCCGATCCGCAGGCGGAATGGAACAAAGCTGCACTCTTCACGCCGTTCACGCCGATCTTCAACGTGACGGGCCAACCGGCCATTGCCCTGCCGCTCTACCAGGGCAAAGATGGCCTGCCTCTGGCCGTGCAGCTTGCCGGGCCGCCGCTTGGCGAGGGGTTGCTCCTCTCGCTGGCTACGCAGATCGAAGCCGCGCAGCCCTGGGCGGAACGCAAGCCCGCTGGCGTGGCTTAGCGAGGCAGGCGATCAGCCTTTGCTTTTGGTCGCCTGGTGTGCGGAACACGAGCGCCAGGACAATGGCACAACTCCACACGGCATGGATCATCGCCGATAGCCGCTCAGACAAGCCATTGGGTGATCCTGGCGCAGTGCTTACGCATACAAGCCAGTAGACAAGCATCAATACGCCTGTCACCAGGCTTTACATAGCCCATCCGCGTAAGCTTATGGCGATCGAGCGTAGCGCCGAAGTTTGACGGTCGCCGTTTTGATGCGACATAATACGAACAAGATGCTTCTGCAAGCCTTTTCAGCGTTTCGGGCTTCAAACGCCGAGTGAAAGGAAACTCTTATGAGGTATGAGGATTATCTCGAGTTTGCTCAGCCAGATATTATTCGCATAAAAGGCCATCGCATTTTCTTGGAAGATATTCTCGAGCGATGGCTGAGAGGCTATTCGCCTGAACATATTGTTCACGAGCTGCCGACGCTGACACTAGAAGAGGTGTATGCCTCAATTACTTATTATCTCCACAATCGGCTAGAGATCGATGCTTATCTTGAGCCGCCAGGAGCCTGGCCGAAAAGCAGATGCGTCAGGCTGACGAACATCCAGATGATGTAAGGATGCGCCCACTGGGGAATATTCCAGATACGCGATAACGCTACGATTGGCGAACTCATCGAAGACATTCTCTTGATTTGGGGCGCGACTGAGGCAAGTGAGCATATAGATTAGGTCAGGTGGATTCCTAATATGACCAGCAGGATTGAGACATTGGATGCGCAGGCGCTGGGCTTTGCCGCCAGCTATGAGGTAATCGTCGTCGGCGCCGGACACGCGGGCTGCGAGGCCGCGTTGGCAGCCGCGCGCATGGGGCGGCGCACGCTGCTGTTGACGATGAACCTCGATAGCGTGGCGCTGATGCCGTGCAATCCTTCGGTCGGCGGCCCGGCCAAAGGCCACCTTGTGCGCGAGATTGACGCGCTGGGCGGCGAGATGGGCCGAAACACCGACCGCACCTTCATCCAGATGCGCCTGCTCAACACCAGCAAGGGCGCCGCCGTGCAGGCGTTGCGCGCGCAGTGCGACAAGCAAGCCTACCGTCTCAGCATGAAATACGCCCTCGAAGCGCAGCCAAACCTCGAACTGCGCCAGGGTACAGTGGTTGACCTGCTGACTGATCGTGACGTTTCCAATGCGGATGACCGGCCAGCGGCAAATGCGCGTCCACGTATCACTGGCGTTATCCTGGGCAATGGCGCGCGTATTCCGGCACGGGCGGTCATCCTCACCACCGGCACGTTCATCAATGGGCGGCTGGTGGTGGGTGCGAAGACCCAGCCTGGCGGGCGCACTGGCGAAGGCCCGGCGCTGGGCATCTCCGACGCGTTGGCGCGCTTGGGTGTGCGCATGCGCCGCTTCAAGACAGGCACGCCGCCGCGCATTGACGCCCGCACGATTGACTACAGCCAGACCACCATCCAGCCGGGCAGCGCCACCCCGCGCTACTTCTCGGCTGATCCCACCGCGCACGAGGAGATATTGTTGCCCCCAGGGCGGCCCAATCCGGTCTACCCCATTCCACCTGAAGCGCAGACTACCTGGCGCGCACAGTTGCCCTGCTATCTCGTTCACACGACCCCCAAGACGCATGAGATCATCACCGCCAATCTGCATCGTTCGCCGCTCTACGATGGCACAATCGAGGGCGTTGGCCCACGCTATTGCCCTTCTATCGAGGTGAAGGTAGTGCGCTTCGCCGATAAGGAGCGCCACCAGGTCTTTTTGGAGCCTGAGGGCTGGCGCACGGGCGAGGTCTACGTGCAGGGGATGAATACCAGCCTGCCGGAAGATGTGCAGGTGGCGATGCTCCGTAGTATCCCCGGCCTTGAGCGTGTGGAGCTGATGCGCGTCGGCTACGCCGTAGAGTATGATTACGCGCCGTCGGATCAGATCACACCGACGATGGCGACGAAGGCAGTTGACGGCCTCTTTATGGCGGGCCAGATCAACGGCACCTCCGGCTATGAGGAGGCCGCCGCCCAGGGCATCATGGCAGGCGTCAACGCCGCGCTCTATGCCAGAGGCGAAGAGCCGTTCATCCTGCGGCGCGACGAGGCGTACATCGGCGTACTGATAGATGACCTGGTGACGCAGCCGCCCACCGAGCCGTATCGCCTACACACCTCGCGCGCCGAACGCCGCCTGCTGCTGCGGCACGACAACGCCGACCTGCGCCTCGCGCCGCACGCCTATCGCCTTGGCCTGATTGGCGCAGACCGCTATGAGCAGGTGGAACGCCGCCGCGAGTTAATCGAGCGCACATTGACAGGGCTGCGCACGACGATCTTTACCCCAACGAAGGCGCTGACGGCGCGGACGGAGGAACTTGGGCTTGGCGCACTGAGCCAGAAGATGACAGCAGCAGAGCTGTTGCGCCGACCCGAGGCGACCTATGCCCAGGTGGCCGCGCTGGCTTCGGACGCCACGAGCGAGGCGAACTGCGAGAACGAAAGCTGTTTGCCCATGCCCGACGCGCTCGATGACGATACCATCACTGAGGTGGAGCTTCGGGTGAAGTATGAGGGATACATCCGTAAGGAAGAGATGGGAGCGCAACGGGCGCTGCAACTTGAGGATCGGCGCCTGCCCGAGACGTTTGACTATCGCACGCTGGTTGGTCTGCGCAACGAAGCGCGCCAGGAGTTGGAGCGAGTGCGCCCACGCACGATGGGCCAGGCGTCGCGTATCCCTGGCGTGACCCCAGCCGATATTGCGATCCTGCTGATTCATGTCGAGCGGCAGCGGCATGGCCAACGCCAGCGCGCATGAGCCGCGACGCGAGAGCATGCAGCATGCCAAAAGCCCTAACGAGTTTGACATTGCCCGCGTTTGCTCGTACTATACAGGTGTGTGGTGGTGGGGGCAAGCGTTCTCATGCGTGGTCGGCTTTCGCGCTACTACCATGCTCTTGCTTGAACCTCAACCCGCGCAAGGGTACTGAAAGCATGCAGGCAGGAGAACCCCCATTGCGCATCCTTGTTGTAGATGACGATCCAATTGGCAGCCGGATGATCGAGTTCTTGCTGGGTGAGCAGGGCTACGCGGTTGACCTTCTTGATAACTCGCGGGGCGCGCTGGCGTTCATCGAACGTCATCGCCCTGATCTCGTCTTGCTCGATGTCAATCTTCCCCCGTTTAGCGGCTTTGATCTCTACCAGAAAATGCGCGCACGTGGCGACGACATCCCTGTGATCTTCGTCACTGCCAAGGGCGAGGTGGAAGACCGCGTGCATGGGCTGCGCCTGGGAGCCGACGACTATATCTGCAAGCCCTACCAACCTGCCGAACTGACCGCGCGTGTCGAGGCGGTGCTCCGGCGCTATCGCAAGAGCGCGGAGGCCGAGCAACTGACAGCGCAGGCGCTTCAGGCGGGCGGCATTATAATTGATCCTATTAGCCGCAATGTGCGCCTGGCGGACCAACGGGTGATCTCACTGACGCCAACTGAACTCAAGGTGCTGCTGCAATTGACACAACATCCAGGGCAGATCGTCGAGCGTGAGGCAGTGCTGACGGGGGTCTGGGGCGATAATTACCCCGGCGAGAGCAACATCGTTGATGTGTATATCCGGCGATTGCGGCGCAAGCTGGAGCCTGACCCGGCGCATCCCACATTGATCCAGGCGGCGCGCGGCGTGGGCTATCGCTTTGCCGGAACTGCGAGCTAACGTATGAGTCATCCAGACCATCCAGATTCCTCAGATTCCTCAGAGCAACCAGCGGCTCCCTGCGTTTGCCCTTCCATCCAACCGCTGGCGGACGTAGCGGACATAGCGGATCAGTCGTTGGATGACCTCGCTGATCAACCAACCGGCATTCTGGCGCGGACGGATGATCAGGCGCCCGTCTCTGTGCTGGCGGCGCAGCGTATGCAAGGCAATCTCATCTCGATGATCTCACATGAACTACGTACGCCCCTCAATACGATTAGCGGCTTTCTTGAGATCGTGCTCGATGGTCAGGTTGGCCCGCTGAACGAGCGCCAGCAGGAGTTCCTTGGCTATGTGCGCACAGGCGCTCAGCAATTGACGACGCTCGTTGAAGACATCCTTTTCATCAGCAAGGCCGACGCAGGGCAGTTTCTCCTGCGGCTGGGGCCAGTGGAGATTCCCGTCCTGGTGGAAAGCGTATTGACGGCGTTGCATGGCGCCGCCGAACGCGCGGGAGTGCGCCTGGAGGCCGATGTAGCGCCCGGCCTGCCAACGATTGAAGCGGATGGCCTGCGTGTGCAGCAGGTGCTCTCAAATCTGGTGAACAACGCGATTAAGTTTACCAATCGCGGTGGGGTGGCGCGCATCACGGTTCGCCAGGATGGCGACGCAATCCTCTTTCAGGTAAGCGACACAGGGCGGGGTATCGCTTCGCGCGATCTCAAGCGTATCTTCGAGCGGTTCTACCAGAGTGACAACGCGGGCGAGGCACAGACGGGCGGCCACGGCCTGGGGTTAGCTATCGCTCGGCTGATCGTCGAGCAGCACCACGGACACATCTGGGTGGAAAGCGCGCTGCGTCGTGGCTCAACCTTCTCCTTCACCATTCCTGTTGCTCCCCTGGTTCAACCTCAGCAGGAGGTAGATTAGCCAGGCGGCGCCATTCTTTGTACCACATGACAATTCATTCAAGCACAGTGCAAAGGTGTGTCGCGATGCGCTTACGGCTCGCCTTTCCGCCGCGCTACACGCTGATTGCGCTTGGTTCTGCGCTGCTGGCGTTCGAGGGATATAACTTCAGCGGATTTGGGCTGAGCGTATCAGGCTGGGGCGCGGCGCGCATGGCGCTTGATGCGGCATTGGGGCTGGCGCTTCTGCTGGTGGCGTGTCTTCCTTCTGGCGCGCTGGCGCGCTGGCGTTGGTTTGTCTTACTGAAACGCACGTATTGGCGGCTACGGGCGCTGGCCGTTATTGGGTTGCTTGCGCTTGTCACGCTCTCGTCGCTGGCGTTGCTTGGCGTCGCCTATGAGGCGCTGATCCTTCCGCCATCGCAGGCGTATGTCACCGATACGCTGGCCTTCACCGATGAGAACGCGCGGCTTACGCTCTCTGGCAAGAATCCGTATGATCCGGCGACGAGCGACCGGGCGTTTGTTCAGGCGCTCCAGCGTTTCCCTCATGTTGTGCCCACGCCCCTGCGCCGTGGCGCGCTTGCCCATCAACAGGGCTACCCATCGCATGCGCTTGTGGATGCGCTGAAGCGACGTTACCTGCGCTGGGAGACGGCACGGGTGGTGGGACACACAACATCCCCCGATCCCACTGGCGGCGCATTTGATCCGCAGACCACCCATAGTTATCCTGCGCTCTCGTTCTTGCTGTATGCGCCGTTGCTCTGGGCGGGCGCGCCGGGCGTCTTGCCCTTCAGTCTTGCCGTCTATCTGGCGCTGCTGGTCTGGCTGACTTCGCGCGCTCCTGTTGGCATGCGCTTCTGGGCAGGGATAACCGCTCTGGCGGCGCTCCCGCTCACCTTGCTCTCGTTGCTGGCGGATGTCGAGGTTGTCTGCCTGGGCTTTTTGCTGGTGGCGTGGCGTCTGAGAGACAGCCCGCGCTATGGCTGGCTTTCGGGGGTATTCCTGGGGCTTGGCTGCGCCTTCAGGCAATACTGCTGGCTCTTCGCTCCATTTTACTTGCTCGATGCGCTGCTAACGAGCGGCTGGCGCGTGGCGCTCAAACGCGCAGGAATAACCCTGGCAGCGTTTCTGGCGTCTAATCTGCCCTACCTGATCACCAGCCCGCGCGCGTGGTTCACTAGCCTGTGGCTTCCCCTCAGCGAGCCGCTGTTTGCGCACGGCGTAGGGCTTGTGGCGCTCTTCCCATCTGCGCCTCCATTTGTCTTTGGCGTGTCGGAGGCGCTGGCAATGGTTGGCGCGCTCACAGCCTATGTCCGCTGGCATATAACACTGCGTCAGGCTGGATTGCTCCTGGCGCTGCTGCCACTGTTCTTCGCGTTTCGCTCGTTACCGAACTACTTTGCCATCGCCCCCTGGCTTGCGCTCTACGCCGTAAACGTACTAGACACCATCACTGATTCTTCCAAACAGGCGGCGCCAAATAGGTATTTTGTCTGACAGGGCGCCCGAAATGAGCGAGAGCATGGTACCCTGTAAATGAGTGTTAATTGGTCGAGGCGCGCGGTGTCCTTTGGCCTGTGCGCCTCAGATGATATGCAGGCAATGTGCAGACAATAGCGCGATGTCATGTTGCGACGACGAGAATCGAAGGGAGGCGATGGCATGGAGCGGAACGAGCGCAAACAACAACTGGCCGATGTGGCCGATGAGCAAGAGACGCAGGCGCCAACTCGCCAGCGCCGCGCCGCCACGCCACAGAGTCGCCAGCGCCGCCCGCGCCCAAACAGCAGCCCAACTGACAGTGGCGCCGATCCGTTCGATCCGTTCGATCCTTCCACAAGCGTCCCATCGTCAGCTTCGCTGGCGAGCATGCTCGATACGATGCCTCAGACGCCTGCCGTGTCATCCAATTCGTCTTCTTCAACTGCTCAGCCGTCCAATCTCAACGGCTCGTCTTCACGTGCGCTGGCGCGCAGACCGGGCGCCAGCCTGCCTACGCAAACCGCCCAACCAGGGAGCAGGCTTCCTGCGCGTACGACTGAGAAAATACTGAGCGAGAGTGGGGTGACTATCCTCCCTGCCAAACGCCCGACGCAGGTGAGCCGCGCGCTCGAACGCATCACAACTCCCGCGCCGTCTCCCAGGCGCACACCGTGGATCTCGACGCGAGCGGTGATCGCTTTTACGCTGGTGATCACGATTCTCGTGGTGGCGCTTGGTTTGAATACACGTCAGGGATCGCCCCAAACGGTGATCTCCACACCGCCGCCCTCCGGCAGTGGGCCGTTTACCGCTTCTGTCAATAGTGTTCTCATTCAGGCGCCTGCGCCAACTGCGTCGCCTGCGCCGACAAACAACAACAACGGTGGAACCTCGAACTACGCCAGTCTTTTGCAGCCCTGCCAGCAGAAATATCAGTTCATCCCGAACATCACCCAGTGGAGCGTGCCTCCTGGTTGCTATTCGTATATTTACATCCCTAACCCGGCGAACTATGTCAGTCGCCCAGGCTTTGGCTGGTGCAACTGGTGGGTACGGGTAACGCATCCCAATCACCCTGACATCACCGAGAATACCGCCTATCCACGTAGCCTTGTGCCTGCGGTTGGCGCGCCAATATTCTTCGATGGCGGCGAGCAGGGCGCTGATCCTTCCGGGCACTGGGCGGTGACGGTGGCCATCTCGCCGGATCATTACTGGGTGTTGATCAGCGAGATGAACTTCGCCTGGCGCGGCGGTGGCTTTGGCCGGATTGATTATCGGTATATCCACGTCTCACCGCACGTTCACTTTGTCTATATCTTCTCCTGATCGCTCTACCACACGACGCCGGTTGAGAGAACAGGGGGATTCCCGATGGGAAGGGCCAGCAGGATGGGCATTTCTCCATCGTTTGTTTCGCTTTCTGGCCTGCCGTTTGCGTATATGGATGGTGATAGGTTGTCGTCATCCTCAGCGCTGTAGAGCGCGCAGGCAAGAGAAAAGCGTAGAGTGGTATGGATAGTGTACAGTCTGCCAGGCGTTCGTTTGATCTCCCACCACATCCCCAAACAATTATCGAACCGGCCATCACGAAGGGCCAGGTGGTAGCCCTTGTCAATCCGGCGGCGCGCCTGACCAGCGGGGATGAGAGCGACTCCGGGTGGCTTGAGAGAGAGCTACAGGCGCGTGGACTCAACGGACGGGCGATCACCACACAGGATGAGGCGGAAGCTATCGCTGTGACCTCGCAGGCCGTACGCGCCGGGGCAGCTATGGTCATCGCGGTGGGTGGTGACGGCGCCGTGCATGCCGCTGTTGAAGGGTTGTTGCGGGATACACTGGCAAAGGGAATCTCGGAGAATAAAGCGCCTCGCCAGATTGCAACGGCGCTAGGCATTCTACCATCAGGGACGATGAACAACGTTGCGGCGTCACTGGGCATCCCGGAGAATCCCTCTGAGGCGCTCGACATTATTGCCGGTGGGAAGACACGCCCGCTCGATGTTGGTGTCGCCGAGGGAAGGCCGTTTATCGAGGTGGTGACACTGGGGGCCATTGCCGCGCTTGCCCCCATCGGCGAGTCATTCAAGGGACACCCCTGGACGCTTGGCCGCAATCTCATCGCCGCCCTGGAAGTGCTACATCGCGCGCGGCCACGGCGTGTCAGGCTGACGATTGACGGCAAAGAATACCGGGTGCGCGCTCTGCATATCACGATTGACAATACCCCTGCGTTTGGCGCGCACCTGCTGGTCGCCCCAGAGGCGCGGATGGACGATGGACTGCTGGAAGTGGTCGTGTTCGAGGGGCCAACGGGCTGGGACTTGGTTCGCTATTTGGCTACCACCATCGGCGGGGTCAGCTCGCGCGGACAACATCCCCGCGAGAAACGTTTTCAAGGACACATCGTCCGCGTCGCTCCGCAGGAATCCTGGCCGGTGGAACTTGATGGTTCCCATTTTGGGTATATTGGCGTCGGAACGACAATGCCAGTCTTTACGGCGCAGGCGTTGCATGGGGTACTGCGCGTCTGTGCGCCTCCGCGCGGTGAGAATCTCCCCGAGACGTTCAACGAAAACCCTGTGCAGACGTTGATGCGCGCGTTGCCGACGGCGACAACGCCTCCCTCCATGCCCGATACCCCCTTATGAGCCAGATATTTTGAGGCTGAGCGGGGATTGTAGCCTGTTCCGCCAGGCAGTTAGGCGGCTTAGCGGCTCTTTGGCGTGCGCATCTTCTTATAGTCATGGACTACAAAACATTCGGTGATGCAACGACAAGCAACCCCAAATATGCAAAAAAAAACCAACAACGCCGCAACATGGTATACTTGACTCCTGGCGCTGGGCGTCCATCGGTGAACTACGGTGAACTACGGTGAACAGTGAAAGGAGTATTCCTTATGGCGCACGAAGCAGAAGCGGCAGAAGCACAGGCGACAATTGGTGTGATTGGTGGCAGTGGCCTCTATCAGATGGAGGGGCTGGCCGACGCGCGCGCGGTTGAGATCGAGACGCCGTTTGGCGCGCCGAGCGATAGCATCACCATTGGCCTGCTCGAAGGAACGCCCATTGCGTTTCTGCCGCGCCACGGGCGGGGCCACCATATCAGCCCATCGGAGATTCCCGTGCGGGCAAACATCTGGGCGCTCAAGAGTCTGGGCGTGCAGTGGGCGCTCTCGATCAGCGCGGTGGGCAGCCTGCGCGAACACATTGCCCCCAGGGATTTCGTCATCCCCGACCAGCTCTTCGACCGCACCAGGAGCCGGGTCAACTCATTCTTCGAGGGCGGAGTTGTCGTGCATTGCGCCTTCGCCGAACCGTTCTGCCCTATTTTCAGCCAGGCCGTCGGCGAGGCGGCGGAATCACTGGGAAACGTAAATGTTCATCGCAGCGGCACATATGTCTGTATGGAGGGGCCACTTTTCTCGACCAGGGCTGAGTCGCGCATCTACCGTCAGTGGGGCGCCGACATCATTGGTATGACAGCGCTGCCGGAGGCCAAGCTGGCGCGCGAGGCGGAGCTACATTATGCAACGCTGGCCTGCGTCACCGACTACGATAGCTGGCATGAGAGCGAGGCGCCCGTCACCGTAGAGATGGTGATCACCAATTTGCAGCAGAATGTCGCCAATGCGCAGCGCGTCATTCATGAGGTTGCCCGCCGCGCGGCCACGCTTGGCAAGGAGAAAGCATGCGACTGCGAGACCGCGCTGAAGGCGGCTATCTTGACCGACCCGCAGCGTATTCCGACGGAGGTCAAAGACCGCTACTCACTGTTGTTGGGGAAATACCTGGCGTGAACACAGATCAGGCTCTTTTATGGCGGGGGGTGAAGGTGGCCGTCAGAAAGAGCGCGCTGATGACCACGAGGGCAATCGCCAGCGTGCGCAGCCCTGCGTCGGTCGCAGCGTTCCCGAAGACGACGCCAAGCAGCGCGGTCGAGAGGATGGCTCTCAGAAGGTAGGTGAGAGCGGCGCAAGCGCGCCGGACAGCCCAACCAGCAGCAGTCCCACGCAAAAGATACGACGTGCGCCAAAAAGATCGGCGAGGCGTCCCGTCAGGGGCATGCCAATAGCCGCAGCGATATAGTAAGTTCCTGCTATGGCGCCAGTGTTCTCTTCCACCTCATCGAGAAAATGTGCGGGCAAACTCCACAAAGTGATAGACATCTGCAAACGTGGTGGCAAGACCAACAGAGACACGCACCGCACCGGTGCTCTTGTCGTCAATACATCTGCGAAACTCATCGAGGCTCAGCCGCGCGTCGTGCCCGACAAAACACGAATTCAACTCGTCGGCGGTGTAATCCAGGGCTAACTCGCTTGCGCCGGGATTGCAGAAACAGCCGGTGCGTAGGGAGATACCGGCGTCGCTTGCCTGCCGCTCGACCAGGCGATGATCAATGAAGTGACCGTTTTCATCGTAGAAATTGAGGGCAATAGTTCCTCCGCGCGCCTCCGTGCCAACTGGCCCATAGATATGAACGACCGACGCTCCGTTGGCATGACGAAGCGCAAGTAGCTCACCCAAGAGCCACCCGGTCAGGCGCGTCACGCGTGTATGGATAGTCTCTACACCGATCCGTTGCAGGTAGCGCAAGCCGATCTCGATGGCTGGCAGCCCCAGGTAATTCAGCGTGCCATCCTCGAACGCCTCGGCGCTTTCCTGAAAGTAGAAACGATCTCCCTGCACAGACGCGACGGTGATGGTTCCCCCGGCGAACCAGGGGCGGCGTAGCTTCGCCAGCGGAGCTTTGCGCGCAATCAGGCAGCCAATACCGGTGGGATAGCCAAACATTTTATAAAACGAGAGCGAGACAAAATCAGGACGCCAGCGACCGAGATCAAGGTGGTTGGTCGGCGCGAAGGCGGCGGCGTCAAGCAGCACATCCCACCCATGCCTGTGCGCCATCTCTATCCATTCGAACGAATGCTGCACGCCTGAAAAGTTGGATTGCGCAGGGTAGGCAAATAACTTATGGGCGTCTGGCAATCCATTCACAAGGTAGGCAGTAAGTTTGCCTGCCTCAACTCGCAGATCCGGCAGAAGCATAGGGGCGTACTGCACTTTTGCGCCCCTGGCGCGGGCAAACTCGCGGATGCCGTTGACCGAGTTGTGATTGTCGAAGGTCAACAGAAAGGTACTGCCTGGCCCAAACGGATACGACTCCCCAACGAGTTTGAGCGCGCCGCTGGCGTTGGCAGTGAAGATTACCGCATAGTCATCGGCTGGCGCACAGAAGTAGTCAAGCACTGCGGCACGCGCCTGCTCTACAAAGTGGGTCGAGGTAAGCGAGGTTGGATTGATGGAATGCGGATTGCCAAACACTGTGCTCAGCAGCAGGCGCATATGCTCCTGAACCTGTGACTCGCCGTACAGGCCACCCCCTGTGTAGTCAAGATAGACATGGCCGGCGCGATCCAGCCGCGCGAAGTCACTGGCGCGCAAGGTGTCGAGCGTCGCTGTCGTCTCGAAATCCGGCGCGCTCCGGCGAAAGGCGGCTTCTGCCTCCGCCAATGAGGGCAGGCGCGGGGGAGACATGCGCTCCTGAATGCTAGCCGTCCCGCCATACGCAGAGAGCGGTTCTTCCCGCTCCTTCAGCCCATCGGCGTTCACTATCGCGGTCGCATCGCGTTGTGTTGTCTCCATTGACACCACTACCTCCAGACGAAACGCTGGCTTGGGAATAAGCTCAAGCCGCGAGGATCACGGCAAGCTGCCGCAAGTTGGCGAAGGGTTGGTTGGCTCTCATCAAGAGCGCCGTCTACCAAGTTTACCAATCATTATAAATGAGTAGCAATGAGTATAACCGAGGACGGACAAAAACGCAACAGGGATTGTACCACAACGCGAGACATGAACAGGCGACCTACTCATACCGAGTCGTCATACCAACGACAAATGTTTCATATAAGAAACAAAATTATATTGGCCAGAAATTGAGTAGTGGTCGCGTTATATTATGTCAATTATAGACAAATGCCACTTTGCTTATGTTTGACATAATATAACTTCTGACAAGTAGGCGGATACGGGGACGGAAAACAACGTCCGTCTGCTTTCGCCTCCTCAACACGGCAAGTAGGCGGGCAAAATGTAGGAGAAGTAGGAGAAAGCGTTTTGGGCTGATGTTGGGTTGTATGCACGTTCAAGGTATA
>JAJPIU010000071.1 GCA_021324535.1 Pseudomonadota bacterium | reverse complement strand
AGGGAACGAGCGAGTGAGCGAAAAGAAGCGCCTGAGCCATGTCATGGTGGACTGTAGCTCAGGCGTCCGTCCACAACCAATTGATTGCCCGTAGGCGTTGAGGGACGCCGGTGGGCGCCATTCACGTCATGTGGAAAGGCATGGCGGAAGGGGTTGTTTCATGTCTAGTCTATCCGATCCTGCCCGGTTCGCGCAAGCCCAAGCGTGTGATCTTGCCGATACTCTCCAGTGGTTTGGGATGTCGGCTGAGGATGCGCAGGCGTGCGCTTCAGAGGATACGGTTCCTCAGAACTGGCTGGTGCCGCTGATCGATCCTCCAGCGTTTTGCCCTGGGTGTCTTGCCCTTGCTGGACAGGACTGGCCGCCCGGCGCGTCTTCACGCTTTTGTGGACGCTGCCGTGACCAGCTGCGTCGTGTGCATCAGGTCAAACGCTGGAATCGTGATCGTGCCCATCAGGTCATGGCAGGCAAGGCGCGAGCTCGCCAGTTCACGCATGAATATCAGTCAGTGGCTGGGCTTGCCAGTTTTTCTGCGTTCTCGGCGCGGTGGCGCGCGGTACAAGGGATCGCTCCGCTCTACGCAGAGGACGCCCGTCGCTACCTTACGCCGGAGATGATCCGGGATTTGGGTCGGCCACTGCCAGTGGAGATGACAACGATCATTCTTCAGGCGTGGCGCCAGGGCATGTTGTATGGCGTGCCGTGGTGGACACCGGAGCGGCTGGCAGCGTTCGCGGAAAGGCACAGAGATGATCAGCCGACGTTGTTTGACGCCGACACTTTGCGGGATTTGGAAGGTTGGAGGTGATGTGTGGCTCCTAATAATGGCGATACAGGGGATATAGCCAATGGTTTTGATGGGCGACAAGATAGCCAGTCTGACGAGATGACAGGGCAGGACGGTTCCGACCTCTCCGAGGAAGAGTTGCTTTTTGCCGCACAAGCTGGTCTTAGGCCAGTGACAGTTGAAGTCGGCGCGACACTCGCCACTGAGGGCTGGATCACGCCTGGGGATGCGCAGGCCACATTGGCACAATTGCCACCGGCGTCGCGCCAGATGTTGATGCGGGCTGTCGCGCTCTATCTCGTGTTGGATCGGGTTCCACCGCTCTCGTTTCCACCCTTTCTTGCGCCGGTTGCTGGGCCTCTGGTGGTCTCTGGCCTGATGACGCCGGTGAGTGCAAGAGAGCAGGCAGCTTACAACACAGAAGAATGGGGAATGCTGCCGGATGGCCTGATTGCGGTGGGGACAACCCTCCGACTGATCGGGTTGATTGCGGCGTTGTTGTCGGGCACACCACAGGATGCGCTCCTTCTCTATTCGCAGGCAATAGAGGATATGGCGCGGTTTCGGTTGTTCTCGTAGGTGTTTGCTTGCTTCGTAGGTGATAGTTCCTGCTTCTCCTGACGGGAAGCGTTGGCAATGTGCCAGCGAACTACTGAGTTAGACGTTCGAGGCGCATTGCCGTGAAAGAGGCAAAGTGTGAGGGAAACGTATCGCACGGGCGACGAGGGTCACAACTTCACCGAGACGGTGGTGGGAGATGCTCCGAGCAGTGTTGAGATCAGTGTCAATGCCAAGGGCCAAGGGCAGATTTCCGTCAAGCTGTATTACCAGAATGTGACGGCGCTCTTGGAGTCATCGCGTGTTGACCTGGCCAATGCGCTTAACGAGGCTCTCATCGCGCTTGGCTCGGTAGGGATCCCGTTAGCCAACCAGAAGGGCGAGAAGTGAGCAGGAGGTGGAGGAGATGTGGATGAACGAGATCAGGGCGCGTCCTCGTGTGCCTGATCCAGATGAGGTGAAGTTCAACTACCTGGATGGGTATGTGGCCTCGCAGGCTGCGCTTGTTTGCCAATACCTTCTGTGGCTCCCGGAAGTGAAGGAAACGGTCTCAGTCGAGGCGCTTGCGGACTTTGTGTGGGAGACGATTCATGAGGGTCGTTGGTGCGGGGATGCGGCTTGGGAGCATGGTTTGCCTGTGCCTCCCAGTTGGGAGGAGTAGTGCTGGGTAGAACCAGTTTTTGAGGTGGCCTTTGGGGCCAAAGAGTTCGCGTGTTTGGTAGTTTTCCCTTGAAAGGGGTTGTTTCCGTGATTGATGTGATTGGGTCGGTTGACAATTTTGCCGTTGTGCCCTCGGCGGTGCTCGATGATTCACAGCCCAATGGGTACCGTGTTGAACAGCGTCTCCAAGTGACGCTCAAATCCGCTTCGGACGAGCGAACCTACACGATTGACTTCCGGTTGTCCGAGGGTAGCGAAGCGCCCAGCGAAGCGCAGCTAGGACAGTGGATCGAATCGGGCGAGCTTGTTCAGGCGTTCTGCTTGGCTGTGTTCTCGCGCCCCTTTGTGCATCGCGAGGATAAGGTCTATCGCTCCAAAGGCAAAGAGGTTCAGGTGGCGGATCAGACGATTGCTGTGGATGCGTTCTCGACTTTCTCAGGAGTGAGTATGGCGCCACTCGTTGGCGGGCCGGCTCTCGACGAAGTAGTGCGCAGGGCGCGGGCTGCCTACAAACTGGGTCAGCGTGAGTATCGCGCTCAGCGCAACGCTGTGCGTGCTCAGGAGGCCGAGGCACGTATGTTGGAGCGTGTGCGCGAGATGAAAGCGCGCAAAGATCAGGAGGCTGCTCAGGCTGGCGCTACTGCGGAACCTGCCGCTGCTAATGGACGCCGCCGTGCCTAACGTCGGCGCTGTTTAGCGCCTGCTCGCTGTGTTGACGATACCTTGCCATCCATCCGGCATTCTACTGGGTGGGTGGCGATGGCATCTGCGAGTATGTAGGTCGCAGGGAAAGGAAGTGTGGGATGGGGAGCATACTGCTGGCGCTTGCGGGGGGATTTTTGAGTGGGATCGTGCTATTGGCTGCCGGGGTTGGCCTGGCGCGCGCGCGTCGAACGGGAGCCTTGCGTGTCTTTGGGGTCATCTTCCTTGTGGTGGTGATCGCTTTGGCTCTGGCCAGTGGGATCATTTTCATTTGGTTGGCGGCGTTGACGCATACCCCGACAGTGAGCGCCTTCACAGTGGGGGCTAGTCTTGGCGCGGCGGTAGGTGTCTCAGTAGCATTGGTGGTCGGTTTGGCGCT
>JAJPIU010000115.1 GCA_021324535.1 Pseudomonadota bacterium | reverse complement strand
GCATTGGGTCTATTTGCCTGCCACTGGCGCTACAGAGGCGCAGGGGAACTACCCGGAAGGCATGCGAGCGTTGAACAAACAAAAAGGAACTGGGCTGATCTTCGAACAAGGGCGGGATGTGCGCTGGATAGATGAGACGACGCTCAGATCATTACTTGGCTCACCAGAAGCGCAGCCAGTATCTGACCCACTCAGGGGCTATACCGATGGCGACCTCTTCGACCGTGAGATGCGCCCTGGCATTGGGATGGATCGCGCGAAACGTACCACCAGCGAGGGCATCTTCTTCCGAACGGAGATGATCCGCCTGCGCAATGAGGTAGCCTTCCAGGTGGGCTTGGTCGCCGATATTTCTCTCGCGCCTGAGGGTGGGCAGTCTGGCGTAGAGTATCAGCGCGCGGCGATACAAGGCAAACGCAAGCTGCATGACTCCGGCTGGATGACGATTGGCGGCGAGCGGCGTCCCGCGACCTATGAGGTGATCGACAATGGCGATGCGCCTCCTGCCGGAAACAATTCGCAGAATAATGGGCGCACACTGCTTTACTTCGCCACACCCGCCTATTTCAAAAGGGGATGGCGACCGGAAGACTGGCAAGCAACATTTGGCGCTCAACCTGTCGCCGCAGCCATCCCACGTCAACAGTTGATCGGCGGCTGGCAGCTCACCCCTGGCAAACCAGGCGGCAATGCTACGGCGAACTCCAAAGTGCTGCGGCGCTGCGTACCGGCGGGCAGCGTGTTGTTCTTTGATGAGCCGCCGAGTCAGCCTGGCCCGTATAGCGACTATGGCAAAGAGATTGGTTTTGGATTGACGATTCAAGGAGCATGGTGACGACGATGGCGACAGCACAATCACAGGGCGGGAGCGCACAGAGCACGTTTTACGAGGCGTCGGCATTGCTATTTCTCTACACCGAGACCCCGCTGCATGCGGGAACGGGGGCCAGCCTGGGGATCGTCGATCTACCGATCCAGCGCGAGGTACATACGCAGTATCCGATGATCCAGGGCAGTAGCATCAAAGGCGCGCTTCGCTCACGAGCCGAACAGAGCGGTATGAGCCGTGAGCGGTTGAGGGCAATATTTGGGCCAGACGGGAAAGATGGCGTAGAGGCAAGCGATCATGCTGGTTCGCTGATCGTTGGCGATGCGCGCACCCTGCTGTTTCCGGTGCGCTCGCTGGAGGGCGTGTTTCATTACGTCACCTCGGCGGATGCGTTGGCCCGCTTCGCACGCGACTGCCAGCGTGCGGGAATAACAGGACTTGATGATACGCTAAAGGCTTTGCCCGCACCAAGCAGTGAAGCAGCCTTGCTGACAAAGGACGGCGCAGGTCAATTAGTAACGTCTGTCAGTGGCAAGAAGCAGATAACGCTCGAAGAGTTTACCTTCGTTGTAGAAACCTCTGACAAATTGCAAACGATAGCCGCTTGGCTCGCCCAGCATGCTTTACCCACAGACGAAGCTTATACCTACTGGCGCCAGCAGATGCAACAGCGGCTTGTCGTGCTGCCGGAAACCGACTTTCGCGATTTCACGCTCTACGCGACGCAGGTTGTCCAGCGCATACGCCTGGACTCAACGACCAAAACGGTCGAGGATGGTGGCCTGTGGTCAGAGGAAAGCCTTCCGAGTGACACACTGCTCTATGCGCCCGTCTTCGCCACGCATCCTCGCCAGGGGAACGGGAATGGCGCCAATGGAGCAAACCTGGAAGATGGCGCGGCGGTTCTGACAGCGGTTGCATCCCTCGTTAGCGCGAACAATAGCTACATCCAGCTTGGCGGCGACGAGACAGTGGGCTACGGCCAGGTGGCCGCGCGGCTGTAAAACCAATAGGGAAGAGGGAGTGCGAGATGACGACAAATCAACCAGGTAGTAGGCGACAATCGGTGGAGCAGGAGCGCGCGGCGTATGCGTGGAACAAAATCAACGAGGTACAAGGCTCCAACTTCGAAGAGAAATACCATTCGCGGGTTCGAGGGCTTGGAGCGATGATTATGGCGAATGGTTTGGGACCATCACTGGCATTTCTGTATGCGAAAGCAAAATCAAAAAATGAAGAGGCTGATGGAGGTGAAAAAAAGGCGTGCGCGTCCTTGTTGCACCATATTATTGGGTGGTTGGTCGAGGCCAAAATTATATCCTTAGAGGCTGAAGTAGCCAAAACAGATACGGCAGCAAACAGAAGAAGGTGGATGAAATGGATTGGAGAGGCCAAGCCTGAAGAGTATCGTCGTGCTCGCGCTGAAACACTGGCAATCTTACTTTGGCTCAAACGATTTGCTGAGGGTACGCTAAAAGATGAAAATGTGACCATCACCATACAGGGAGGACAAGATGTCGTACAATCATGACCAGCGTGATGGAAGACATAGCAACAATCCACAGCCATCCAAGCCCAATGATAAGGATATGCGCCTTCCGTGGGCGTATCCACTCCCAGGAACCATAAAGTCAAGGTTAGAGGGTCATGATGTACCAACTTGTTCTCACTTGGGATTACTACTTCATACCTTCCTGCCCTACCAGGCAATGGCAAAAGAGGAACCAGACAGGGACACAGACACAGCTTTGTTCTTACGCACAGAAAGCCAAAACGATCGCCGCAAAGGAAAAGAAGATAAATCGCGAGCAATCTGGTTAAGCGAGGTAGCAACTCGGTTTACTCAACAGGTGAAAAATGATCGGTCAGAACTAGGAGACATGCTCAAAAATTGGCATATTCGCTGGGAAACGATGGTCAAGGCATATGGCGCAACGGAAAAGAGTGAGCCACCGACACTTTTCGAGCGAACATCCACCGGGCGAGTGATCGT
>JAJPIU010000233.1 GCA_021324535.1 Pseudomonadota bacterium | reverse complement strand
TCTAAGGCGCGCCGCTTCTTGCAGAGGGGGCGCGTCTGATGCTATGGTGAACTATCAGGCGTAACCCAATTCAAGGGCATCATGGGCATGGCGCTGGCGTGAGGTGAAGCACGAGCTATGAGTGAAGATCAAGACGAACTGCATGATTTTGGCCGCGCCGATTATTTCGACGCCGAAGCGATTGGGCGACCGGGCGAGCGCCGCTTTAGATTGCTCGCCCGCAGCGGGCGCCATACAGCCAGCCTCTGGCTGGAACGTGACCAGCTCGACCGGCTCAATATCTTCCTCGAACAACTGCTCTCGCAGATCACTGGCGCGCCAACACTGCGTCCTGAGGCCCAGGCAAGTTCCAGCGCGCCAACCGCGCCCGATGACTTCCCCGACTCACCGGAGGTGGAGTTTCAGGTGGGGCGGCTGGAGATCGAATACAATCAGGACACACAACGCTTCGCCTTCCGCGCCGCCCCATTGGAAGTGCTGGAGCGCGATGGGGAATTATATGTCGTGGAGGGAAGCGAGCTGCAATTCTCCGTGACAGTCTCGCGTTCGCAGGTAGTTGTGCTCTACGCGCACATTGGCGCCACCCTGGCGGCGGGCCGCCCGCGTTGCCCCTTCTGTCGCCAGCCGATGCAGCAAGATCATATGTGCGCCAAGGTGAATGGCTACCATCCCGCCAGCCTAAACTAACACGCCACCTCACACCCATCTGACACGCCTGCTTGCGGCGTTGCCCCCCTTGCGGTACAATCGCGGTGGGATCATTCTAATCTCATTCGGTGTACTCAGCGTACTCAGGATACTCAGGATACTCAGGATACTCAGTGGGCGCACTGGCGCGCCCGCAGCCCGACTGCGAAAGGGGGAACCGGACTGCGTTCGCCATCGGCGAGAACGCACGCTCCGTAGCGTTATGGCAGAGACAAACGAGCAGCGAAAAATCCGTGTGTTGGTGGCCAAACCCGGCCTCGATGGTCATGATCGTGGCGCCAAGGTGATCGCGCGGGCCTTGCGCGACGCTGGCATGGAAGTCATCTACACCGGCATCCGCCAGACGCCGCCGATGATCGTCGAGGCCGCCATCCAGGAGGATGTTGACGCGATCCTGATGAGCATTTTGTCGGGCGCGCATATGGCGATCTTCCCCAAAGTGATGGAGTTGCTCCACGAGAACGGCGTGCACGATGTGCTGGTGATGGCGGGCGGCATTTTGCCCGACGAAGACATCCCCGCCATCGAGGCGATGGGCATCAAGGGGAACTTTGGCCCCGGCACGCCGCTCAGCGCGATTATAGACTTCGTGCGCGCCAACGTCTCCCCTGAGCGCATGAGCCAGGAGCTTCCGCCACTTGCGCCAACGGCGGGCGCCTCGTTTGAGGCCACGCCTGCGCCCGCAAAAGAAGCGCAGTGATCCTTATGGCAGAAACTGGAAACGTTGCGCCCATCGCCTCCCTGGATGTAGTAGATCGCCTGATCGCGGGCGACCGGCGTGCGTTGGCGCGAGCTATCACGCTGATCGAGAACGGCTCACCACAGGCCCGGCAGATGTTGGCGCGTCTGCATGCCCACGGCGGCCACGCGCATATCGTCGGCTTCACCGGCTCGCCCGGCGCGGGCAAAAGCACCCTGGTCATGCAGCTTGCGCGCGAACTGCGGCGGCGCGATCAGCGTGTGGGTGTGATCGCCGTTGACCCTAGCAGCCCCTTCACCGGAGGCGCCATCCTGGGCGACCGTATTCGCATGCAAGAACTGGCCGGCGACCCCAATGTCTTTATTCGCAGCATGGCCAGCCGTGGCAGCCTGGGCGGCCTGGCGGTCGCCACACGCGACGCCGTGCGCGCGCTCGACGCGGCAGGCTTCGACACGGTGATCATCGAGACGGTGGGCGCGGGCCAGGCCGAGGTGGAGATCGTGCGGGCGGCGCAGACGGTGATCGTCGTGACGGTGCCAGGGATGGGCGACGATATTCAGGCGATCAAAGCGGGCATCCTTGAGATCGCCGACATCTTTGTGGTGAACAAGGCGGATCGTCCCGGCGCCGACCAGACGGCGGCGGAACTACGCATGCTGCTCAGCCTAGACGAACACCGACGCGAACGCGAGTGGCGTCCGCCGATCCTGAAGACAAATGCGACCACAGGCGAGGGTGTGGCTGCCCTGGCCGATCAACTGGCGAAGCATCTGGCCTCGCTCCGCGAGACGGGCGCGCTGGCAAGCCGCAGTGGCCGCCAGGCGCAGAGCGAGATGCTGGCGCTTTTGCAGCAAGCGATGATGGAACGCATCGCCGCGACCATTGCCCCCGATGAGTGGGAGCGGCTGGTACAGGCTGTTGTCGAGCGCCGCAGCGATCCCTACTCCACCGCTGACGCGCTGGCCCGACGCATTGGGCTGGTGCCGGAAGCATAGCGAGAGGGGAGAGAGATACGCTCCCTACTGCGCCACTGCCTCCGAGTCGGCTGTCTCGCTGCTGCTCTCCAGTGTGTGCTCCTCTGCCTGTTCCGCCGCTTCTATCGCTTCTGCTTCTGAGGGGCTGGCTGTTTCGCCGGTCTCCTGTTCCTGGACGCCCTCAGTCTTCTGAGTATCCTCGGTCGCTTGAGTCACCTGAGCGCCATCGGCGGCATTGGCGGTCTCGGCTGCGGCGGTGGCCGCCTGCTCATTGGGAACAACGGTATTCGAGGCGTTGTTCTTGGCCGCGTTGGTTGTCTCGGCGTTATCCTGGGCGACGGTGGTGTTGGCAGGCGCAACCGGCGCGCTGGCTGGCGCTTCGGCGACCTTCAGATCGTTGACCACCCCGCGCACACCAGGGATGCGCAAGACAACTTCCTTTGCCTTGTGGCGCGCCGCGTTGGTGGGTACCATTCCGCGCAGGACGACAAGACCATGCTCGTAGAGCGCCTCCACATCGCCGAGGTTGGCTTTCGCCAGCGCCTCCTCCACCTGGCGATCCAGCTCGACGCCGTAGATCATATGATCGGCGATGTCAACGACACCCGTCGTGTGAACCAGCGCCGCGCGTAGCTCCTCGCCAATGGACTCCAGTTCAGGGCGACCATAGAGGGAGACACGCCCGGCCTCAACCTCGAACGTGATGCTGTGGCGCGCCTGTTGCGCCAGCACCGTCTCGTCAATCGTGCGGGTAACGTAGCGCCCGATCACCGGATCGGGAAGATACACCGGAAGGCTGAGCAACTGCCCTCGCGTCAGACGGAGATCGAGCGCGGCCTGGGCGCGCCCCTTGTCTCTAGCGTTGTGTTCTACATATTCGCTCAGCAGCAATGTCTCGATGGGCGCGACGAATGGCGTGTTGGGCGCGCCAAAGGGAATGCCGCCAGTGATGCGTACCACCAGATGCGAGGCGTACTCTACCCCTTTGTTATCGGCGTTGATGACCCGCACGCCAAGCAGAGCCAGCCCTATACCCTCGGCTCCGCTCTTTCCGTCCGGCGCCAGTCCCAGCGTGGTATCGCGTGAAAGCAAGAATGAGCCTTCCTGGCCTGGAGTATGTAGCCCGGCCTCATCAGGCACAATCTCCGCCCGCCAGCCAATTTCTTCGGGTGTCAGGCGCACGGCGACGCCGATCAGATTCTCAGGCGCATCCATTGGCTTGACATCGGGTGGCCAATAGCTGGTTTCTTCACGCGCGCCACGCGGGCGGCGAAGGAAATAATAGCGGGGGGGACCGGCGATGGCGCGCATGTTCCTCACATCTCCTGCTTGCGATCACAATATATCTGGATGTACTTTTTCCTATTGTATCGCATTTGTCACAGCCTGGCTAGCGTCTGCTGGCTATGCGGGCTGAAGCCCCGCCAGGGGCAGCGTGAACCAGAAGGTTGATCCTACGCCCACGGCGCTTTCCACGCCCACATGCCCGCCAAGCACCTCCACGATTGTTTTGCTGATATGTAGCCCCAGCCCCAGCCCGACCCCTGAGCCGCCCTGTTGTTCGATCCCTGGCGCACGGTGAAATCGCTCCCAAATGTGGGTTTGTTCTTCGGGTGGCAGCCCTGGCCCCTCGTCGCGCACGGCCAGCCGCGCTCGCCGCCGGGCAATTGTGAGCATTACGGCAATGGGGCGGTCGGGCGGAGCGTATTTTAGCGCGTTTGTCACAAAGTTGGTAATCACCTGACGCACACGGTCAGGGTCAGCCAGCAAGGGGACAGGACGCTGTGGCAGCGTCAGGGTAATCGTGCGCGTTGGCTCGGCGCGGCGCTGCTCTTCCACCACTTCGCGTGCCAGTTCGCGCAAGTCGCATGCTTCCAGCCGCAGTGTCAGCCGATCCGCCTGGATGCGCGAGACGTCGAGCAGGTCGTCCACCAGGCGATTGAGCCGCGTGACCTGTCGCTCGGTGCGTGAGAGAAGGTTGGTGGCCACCGACTGCAACTCATTCGCTTCAGCTTTGTTTGCTGGCCGCTTCTGAATGCTCCGGATTGCCAGTTGGATGTTCGCCTTGATGGCCGTCAGTGGTGTCTTCAGTTCATGGCTGGCAATCGCCAGAAATTCGTCCATGCGCTGGTTGGCGTCGGCAAGGGCTAGGCGGCGCGTCTGTTCCTCAGCGCGCTCGGTGAGCAGCCGCTCGCGCTCGATCACCAGCGCGGCCAGCTTGGCGGTTGCCCCTGCCAGCGCGATCAACTCAGGCGAAGAGCGATGACGTCCCTCAAACTGACCCGCATAGTGGCCAACGTCGAGCAGCAGCAAGCCAATCATCTGTGCGCCAAGGCGCATCGGCGCAATCAACAGCCAACGTATCCCCAGAGAGGCGCTGTGCGCGTGGATGGCGGGATGATGGGTATCCAGCACGATGGGTTCGTCCTCGCACAGGCGTTCGCGCAGCGCCTCATCAGGCAGCAGATCGCTCAGCAGCGCGCCCGCCAGCCGTTCACGCCAGAACACCTCTTGCTCAGCCGTCAACCCGACAGCCGCCGCAGGAATAATCACCTCTGACCCCGGTTCAAGCAGCGCGATGCCAATGCGCTCGATCCCCAATGCGCGTCGGATAAGCCCAACCAGATGTTCCGCTGCGCTTTCTTTGCTCCTTGTCGTGTTCCCTATGTCCTGGACTTCCACGCGCTCGCCCAACGGACTAGAAGGGGTAGACACATTGGCCTCGTCAGTCGCATCATCCTCACTACCATTCTCTTCGGCCTCGCTGTCGCCTTTGTCTGGTGTGGTGGCCTGGGGAAGCAAGACAACCGCTTCGGCCAGTTCGAGCAACGTCTGCAAGGTTTCATGCGCTCGCCGCTCGGCCTGCCGCCGCTCGGTGACATCGCGAATAATAGCGACGGCTCCGGTAATGGCTCCCTTTTCATCGCGGATGGGCGCCCCGGTTATGCTCAGAATGATGACGCGCCCATCAATCGTCTGCACACGCACATCGGTAATATCTGCGCCCCGCAATTCTTCACCCTGCAACAAGCGGCGTACCGGCAAGTCGTCGGACGCCAGGGGACGCCCTTCGGTGTCAACCGACTGGAAGAGCGAGGCGCGATCTTCGGGGCGCGTCGTCTGATACTCAGGGAACTGCTCAATTCCCAACAATTGTTTTCCTGCGGTGTTTATCTTGTGTATATACCCCTGCGCGTCATAGATAAATACCCCGTCGGTGATCGCTTCGAGGATGGCGTCAAGCTCGCCGATATGATCCAGTGTCTGAACCGCGCTTGCTACATCGGGCTGATCATGGGAGCCGGAGGGTTCACTCATTCGCCGCCTGCCTTCTGCGCTTGCTGTGCCTCGTGCGCCGCTTGCTTTTTGCCGACGCTCTGCGCATTGCCGCGCGCCTGGGTGACGCGCGTGCGCAACTGGCCACAGGCGGCGGCGATGTCGTCGCCGCGTTCGGCGCGTACACTGTTACTAACGCCGCCTGCCCGCAGGATATCACGGAATAGCCGAATGGCCTCGCCCGATGGTGGGCGATAGTTTGCCGCTGTCGCGTTGACCGGAATCAGATTGACGTGGCCCAGATGCGCCAGCGGCGCCAGCAGCGCCGCAAGCTCGCGCGCATGCTCGGGCGCATCGTTGACGCCCGCCAGCAGCACATACTCAAACGTCACCTGCCGGTTTGTCCGCGCGACATACGCCTGGCAGGCGGCCAGGACATCAGCGATGGGGTATTTACGGGTGACGGGCATGGTGCGCAGGCGTAGCTCGTCGTTGGGCGCGTGCAGCGAGATAGCCAGGTTCACTTGCAGGTCTTCTTCGGCCAGCCGCCGAATACCAGGAACCAGCCCTACTGTGGAGACGGTCATATGGCGCGCGCCAATATGCAGGCCCTCCGGCATGTTGAGGATGCGCAGCGCCTTGAGCGTATTGTCATAGTTGTGCAGCGGCTCGCCCATGCCCATAAACACGAGATTGGTGACGTGATCGAGCGTCTGCCCATCCGGCGCCTGCCACGGATGCGCTCGCAGGTCGCGCGCGAAGCGAAGAACCTGGGCGACGATCTCGCCAGCCGTGAGATGACGCTCGAAGCCCATCTGGCCCGTAGCGCAGAACGTGCAGCCATAGGCGCAGCCCACCTGGGTGGAGACGCACACCGTGGCGCGAGCGCGTCCCTCGGCGCTGGCGGGGTACAACATCAGCACGGTCTCGATGAGCCGTCCGTCGCTCAGTTCGAGGAGCAGTTTGCGTGTGCGCACGTCTTTCGAGATCACCTCCGCGCGCACGGTTGGCCCGGTGATGCGCGCTTCATGCGCGAGACGCTCACGCAGGGCGGCGGGCAACGTGCTCATGGCGGCGAAGTCGGACGTGAGCGTATGATAGATTGCCCCGGCCAACTGGCGCGCGCGATAGGCGGGCTGGCCGCGTTCGCTGAGCCACGCGCCAAGCTCGGCGGCGGTCAGCCCTAACAGATCGGTCTGGTCTGTTACGGGGGTCTCGCTACCGATCTCGCCAGCCGGTGGCAAGGAAGCGTTGGCAGAGGGAATGGGTAGATCAGTAGGCATAGGGCGTGGGTTCCAGTCATCCAGGCGCACGCCAGAAGGCAAGCAAGCTCCACATGAGCGGCAGCCAGGCGTGTTTCTCTGTATAGAGTATCGCATAGTGTACGTAGTTTGCACAATCAGGTTGGGGGAAAGAGTACCACCCCTTTCAGGGCGAGGGGAGTTTGCGCCGCCAGACGCCGGAGAGCGCATACGCCAACCCCAGGACTGCTAACAACCCCGTGACGCTGAAGAGAAGTATGTCGGCCCGTCCGCGCCAGAGGACAAAGAAAGCCATTTCTGGCGCGCCAGTCAGCCGTTGCGAAGATTCCATGCCTGAGACGAAGAGTTCTGTGACGCCGCTCACCGCCAGCCAGGCGCCCACCAATCCTGCCAGGAAGAGCCGCCAGCGCCGCCAGCGTCCGCCGAGTGCGCTATAGACCACCAGCGCCACACCGATCACCAACTGGCCGAGGCCAAAGATCAAAGACAAGATAAGGTTAATGGGGAGCATATCCAATCCTCATCTTCTACCAATAGCGCATGATAGGATACTGATCGAAGACGCCATCCACGCTGATGATTCCTAATTGCTCTGTGATGGCTTGCGCGATGAGGAGACGGTCAAATGGGTCTCGTTGGTGGAACGGCAGGGTAAAAAGAGGCTCGAAGTGTGAAGGAGAAATATCCAGGAGGATTATGTTGTTTGTAGTAAGTTGCTGGGTGATAAACTCTTCAAAAGTGGCTGGGAATTGAACCTGGAGTTTGCCCAGGCTGGCTTTGATAGCTATCTCCCATACGCTAGCTATGCTAAGGAACGCATCGTTTGCAGCATCTTCAATGATCGATTTCGCATTTACACTGAGCTGGGGATCATCGTTGATGAACCATAAAAATGCGTGGGTATCGAACAGGAGCCTCACTGCATGTACTCCGCAAAGTCTTCCAGGGGCGCATCAAAGTCATCACTCATACTGATTTGCCCGCGTGCGCTTCCTGCCTTGCGCTGGCGATTTGGACGCACGACAGGGACAAGCCGTACCACGGCGCCATCGCTGGCAATGAGGACAGTTTCTCCGTGGAGCGCCGCTTCGATCAGTTCTGGCAAGTGTATTTGTGCATCTTCCGCACTTACTGGTTGAATCATGGCATCACCTCGTTAAGAGTATACCATGTCACTGAATGTATGGCGTCTGGCGGCCTGGCTGGCTCCTCATTGCAAGGCGACCGATTGCAGCGAGACGCTGCCGAAGAAGCCGTAGTCGTTGACGCTGGTGAAGGTGATCGTCAGCGTTTGGCCATCGCTGGCGGCGCGATAGGTCAGCGTGTAAACAGCATAGGTATTGCCGCTGCTGTTGATCAGAGAACTATCGGCATAGGTGGGCGCGCTGTGATCACTCAGGCTGGCGGTGAGCTTCCCTTGCGTCTGGTAAACGCTGACATAGATCAACACCGTATGGGCGTCACGTCCTGCGGGAACAGTGAAGCTGAAGCCGCCGCCCTTGGCGAACATCAGGACGCCCGTGGTGGAGTTCAGCGCGCTAGCGTCCGGCGTGCCATCCGACCAACTGAAGCCGACGGGATAGCTGCCGTACTGGAATGGGCCGATGCCTTTGATCGGTGTGTAGTTGCTGATGAGGTCTGCATGCGCTTTGTGGTCGAAATCGCTGGCGCTCGTCAGACCCCAGTGCGCCCAGTCGAGCGTGCCCTCCGCCGTCAGATTGATGGCGCCGTTGGTGGGCGCGGGCGCCAGGGAGCCGGTGATGATGGGCGGCGGTGGCGTTGGGGTGGGTGAGGGCGTAGGTGTGTTATGCCTGGTGATGGGGAAGCCATGCCCGGTTCCCGACCCAAGCTGGCCAAACAGCGACGGCGCGACGAAGATGAGCGCGCCCGCCACAAGGCCGATCAACGCGCCAATCGCCAACACCACCAGCGTCCGCCCGAAGGGATTGCGCCGCCGCAGTTTACGCTCGCCAGGGTGCGTGCGTGGCGCGATTGGCGCGCTGGTATACTCCTGGATGCTCCACTGGGTGTGCCCCGGCGCCGGAGGGAGCGCGGGGATGGTGGCGTCGTTGGGCATGGAGCTATCCCCCGGCAAGACATGCCGCCCGCTGACGTCTGGGGCTGATAGCCCGCGCAGGCTTGGGTTGGTATCGTCATCATCGTAGGAGGGATAGCGAAGCGGCTCGGTTGGCGGCCACGATCTGTCAGGCGGAATACTACTCATTGGTCGTCTGCCTCCTTCAACGTCCTGCCCCCACATCATTCCACTATACCACTACGCTACGCCATCCCCTGGCGTTTTTCCCATAGAGGGTTTATACTACACGCATGAGTATCCTGACGACCTATCTCGAAGAGCTACAGCGTATCCGCGCGAGTGGGCTGGGCACAACCGAGCGCAGCTACTACCCCGCGCTGGCGGCGTTGTTGCGCGCCCTGGGTGAACGCCTCAGTCCACGGGTCACGGCCATCCACGACATCAAGGATCGCGGCGTGGGCCACCCAGACTTCGCGCTGGAGGTGGAAAACACGCATGACCTGCGCGCCGCCATCGAGGCCAAAGGCGCGGCAGCCGATCTGGATACGCTCATCCGCTCCGAACAGGTACGCCGCTATCTGACGCAGCACGACCCCACGCTTGTCACCAATCTGCGCCAGTTCGCGCTGGTAGGGCGCGGGCAGGA
>JAJPIU010000120.1 GCA_021324535.1 Pseudomonadota bacterium | reverse complement strand
GATCTACTGTTTCTTCTGGCGTCTGGTCTGACGTGTCGAGCCAGAGACCAACGCCTGCCATTGAATCGCGGAACGCCTGGTCGAGATAGACTGCCCACGCTTCTCCCCGCGGACGCTTTGCACGGTTGAGGTCGCGCTGCCGGGTGACGACCTCGACACGCGGCGCCAGTACGATCAGGGTGGTTGGCAAGCCCGCAAGTTGCTGTTGCACATAGCCCCAACTGTCGCCCAGCATGATGTCATCGAGCACAACGGTAAAACCAGCTTCGTAGAATGAGCGGCCAATCAGGCACATCTGCTGAAGACGCAGATAATACTGGCGTGCGGCCTCGCCTTGTGGCTCCCCTGGCTCCTGGACGCTCACATCGCCCGACACGATCATATGGTGGAGCGCATCGCCCTCGACATGCGCGCCACGCGCAAAGCGGCTCGCCAGCAGCCGCGCAACCGTTGACTTTCCTGCCGCCTGGATGCCTGTCACTAAAACAATTGCTGGCGCGCTTTCCACTGGATGACCCAACACCATGCTGATACCCCCTCCATTTGCCACTCCTCGCCAGAGTCAATGCTCAGCAAGGCATGCGCCCCATGTTCCGGCTGGCGCCCTGCTCTTCTTCTTTCTAACTCCCTCACAGCCTACCACCATCAGCACACACAAGGACATTTGCGCCATACCGCTTGGCGATCAGGCGTGCGCTCGACTATACTGACAGTGAGCGCATGGCGCAGAGAGCATATACGGTGATGCTGGCAAAAACGCTATCCATCGCCAGCCAGGCGGTAATATATCCCACAACAGACGACGACAATGATAGGCGCGAGAAGCAGGGAGCGAGGGCCAGGCAGTGCTAAGTTGGAATGACCTGATCGGGCGTCGCCTCGGTCAATATGAGATCGTCGGAGAGTTGGGGCGTGGCGGCTCTTCGCGTGTCTATCGCGCCTACGCGCACGAGGATGGCCGCGATGTCGCGATGAAGGTCATTCCCAACGACGCCGACGACCGCGCCGGTTTCGTGCAACGCTTCATGCGCGAGGTAGAGGTGATCCGCAAACTCAATCACCCCAACATCGTGCAGGTGTATGGGTCGGGTCAGACCAATGATATTGTCTATCTGGTGTTGCAATGCGTGATGGGTGGCACCTTGCGTCAGCGACTTGGCGGGCGTCCGTTGTCGGTGCAGCAGGCGGCGATCTACGTCATCCAGATGGCGCGCGCGCTGCATCATGCACATCTGCAAGGCATCGTTCACCGCGATGTCAAGCCGTCGAATATGCTGGTTGACGCTGATAACCCAAACCATCTCCTGCTGACCGACTTTGGCACGGCGAAGATTCAGGGCGCGCGAGGGCCGACAAAATCGGGGACGACCATCGGCACGCCGGAATATATGTCGCCGGAGCAGGCCGAGGGACGCGACATTGACCAGCGGTCTGATATTTACGCGCTAGGATGTGTGCTCTATGAGGCGCTGGCTACGCGCCCGCCATTTGTCGGCTCTACCCCCGTCTCGGTACTCTATCAGCATGTACACTCGCGCCCGGCCTCGATTCGCAGCTACAACACCTCGGCTCCGCGCGAACTGGCGCGCATCGTCGAGATTGCCCTTGCCAAGCGGCCCGAAGACCGCTTTGGCACCGCCGAGCAACTGGCCGAGGCGCTGACTCCCTTCGCCGAAGGTGGCGTGCAACCGGCGCCTGCGCCCTGGCTCCAAAGTCCCCGCCCATCCGCGCCCTATTCCGGCCCATTGGCCCCGCCGCCCATCATGCGCGCGCCAAAAACAGCGCCCATCGCCACTCCCGACACGCCGCCGACCCTTCCCTCGACCGGCCCATTGGCGCCTGCCCCTGGCATCGCTTCAACGCTGCGCCCAATGACGCCCGCCGCATTCGCGGCCATCCAGACGCCTCCAACGCTGCCAAGCGTGGCGGAGGGCACGTTCGATCAGTCAATCGCTACTCCCCCCACCATCTTTGTGCATCAAGGAAGTCGCGGCGCGCCTGAGCAGTCGCCCTCCATCACACCGCCCGGCCTCCCCGCATGGCTGGCGACTTCAATGCGCGACGAGCCAACGCCAGAGAAAGCGGCGTCAGCGGCGATGGAAGAGAAGCCACAACCCTTGACTGGCGAACGTGACGAAGACCCGGAAGACGTGGATGAGGAAGATGTTGGTAGGGCGCCTGGAGCGCGTCGCCGCCCGCGCCAGTCCATCCCACTGCCTGCGTTTCGCCTGCCGGGCAAAACAACCGAACCCACCGGATCGAGGGACGACCGCGACCGCATCGCCGAGATGATGGCTCAGATAGAAGCAGGTCAACATGCGCACGCCGGAGCGCCGCCTGAAGAGGCTGTTGGCCAGCAAAGCATCGAACAGGCTGACCGCAAAATTATCGAAAGCATCCCCATCCGCGCGCTCGATGAGACCGACCACGGCGCTGTAAACGCTGTACACGATGAAACTGATACAGCAAACGGCGATGATGAATTGGACGCCGAGAAGATTGCCGTTGCGCAACCGCAGATGTCGCCAGTGGTTCCTGCCGCTCGCGTGGGCGTGCGTAGCGGCCCGCTATCGAGCGGACGCCAGCCTGCGGTCTCAGCCTCATCAGGGCAGATCCGCGCGCGACGGCCATCCTCTCCGGTTGTGTCGCGTCCGAGGTCTACGAGCGCCACGCGCTCACGGCGGCCAATCTTGCTTGGCGCCATCCTGATCGCGATAGTCGCCATCGGCTTGCTTGGCGGCCTAGCGCTCAATGGCAGCGGCCTCCTGTCACATGGTGGGCGTCCACGCGCGCAGGCGTCTGTCACGGCACGCCCGCAGACAACGCACACGGCGACCACCGCGCCAACTCCCACGCTCTCACCGACTCCATCAGGCACGGCCACGCCCTCCCAACAGCAAATCCTCGATCAGGAGGCGTATAACTCATTCCGTTCCGTGACGCTTGCCACCTTTGTTGACGGCTCGTGCTCGCCGGGGAACAGCCGGAGCCATTTCGCCGTCGGGCAGCATGTCTACATCAACCTCTGCACAAGCGCCTATCCGGCGAATGGCCCGATGACCATCAGAGCCTTGCAGGGTGGCTATGTAGTGGCGACGCTTGTCTACGGACAATACCTTGCGGCAGGAGGAAGCTACTGGTATTATCATGGTCTGCCAGCGGGCAGCTATGATATGGTCGTCACCATCACGTTGGATGGCTATCCCGCCGTAGCGCGCGATCTCTACTTCACCGTTGGTTAAAAACGTAGCCGTAGAGCGTATAGAACTGATATAGCCCGTAGATGGGCGCCTCCCATGCGGAGAGGGCGATGAATGGTAAGCGCCTGCCTCTGGTTCAGGTCTAACCGGGGTAGGCGCCATCGCGTATTCTAAAGGTAATGCACAGCATAGTGGCGTACAACCCAGATAATGACAAACCACTGTGGAGAGGAAGATCAGTTGACCAGCAGATTCTGCCCACACTGCGGCTCACAGGTAGCCGAGAGTGATCGGCAATGTACGGTGTGTGGCGCGCAGCTTCCCGGCCCAACGCCAGCAGCCGCCCCCACCGCTTCAAGCGTTTCTGGCGCGGCGCCTGCGGCAGGCGGTTCGGCTCAAGCGGCAGGCGCATGGCCAACAGCAGCCTCGCAGCAAGCTACCCCTGCGGCGATGTATGCTGCGTATCAGCCAGCGGCGGTAGTGCGCACAGCCCAGGCGCAGGGAACACCCGCAGCGGCGCCAGGCGCTCCCGTGTATCCACAGGGCTATCAGGCGTATCAGGCGTATCAAACCGCTCAGACTCAACAAGGACATGCAGCCACACCATATGGCTATGGCTACCCTTATCCGTACTACTATTCTCCTTATCCCGCACAGCAAAAAAAGCCGGGTGAGACCTACGCGAAAGTGCTCTCCTGGATACTCGTGTTTCTCTGTGGGCTATCGGCGCTAGGCGGGCTGGTGGTGCTCCTCATTGGGATCGCGACCGCGCTTGGCTCGGTGAGCGCCCTTGCTGGCGAAGGAGGAAGCCTCACGGTGCTGGCTCAGCTTGCCGGCTTTGGCCTGGCGCTTCTGCTGGGTGGCGCCTTTGGTATGTATTACAGCGTCACCGGCATCATGCGGCGTCCCTCGCCGAAATTTACCCTGCCGCCCGCCTGGGTGATGCTGGCGCTCACGCTGCTTGCGCTTGTTGGCGGTGTGGCGTTGTGGCATGTCAACGCTTTTGGCTATACCACCCCAGGGACGGCGCTTGGCGTCTTGCCGCTGGCCGCGCTCTGCGGCATAGCGCCAGCCGCTACGATTCTGGCGTTCACCTCCCAGCGTTTGGGCGACCCCGCCACACGCCGCCATGTCTGGATGTCACTCTTTTGGGGCGCGGCGGGCGCAACATTGCTCGCGGCGGTGCTCGAACTGGTTCTAGGGGTGATCGTGGCTGTGCTGATGAACGTGCCGTTCTCTACCGCGCTCAACACGAACCTCACCTCCGGCAATCCCGCACAATCATTGTTTATCTTGATCGAGATCTCAATTATTGCGCCAGTCGTTGAGGAGGGTCTCAAGCCGCTGGGCGCGCTGCTCATTATCCGTCGGCTGCGCACGCCAGGACAGGCGTTTCTGGTGGGCATGGCGGGCGGCATCGGGTTTGATCTCGTCGAGACGATTGGCTACATTGGGATGGGCCAAGCCGACTGGGTCTACGTCGCCATCGAACGTATCGGCGCGGGGCTGTTGCATGGCGTAGGCGCCGGTATGGCGGCGCTTGGCTGGTACTATCTGATCAACGGGAAAGGCGTCCCACTGCGCTGGCTCAAAGGCATTGGGTGTGGCGTCTATGCGGTGGTTCAGCATGCAGTCTTCAACGGAAGCAATCTGATCGCGCTGCTCATTCCAGGGCTTTCGGCGCCGCTTGCGCAGCCGCTCTATTTGGTGAAACTGCCCTTCGAGAGCGCGGCGCTGATCTTCATGGTGTTGTATGTGGTCATCCTCACCGTGCTGATCGTCGTCACCGGACGTATTCGCAACGCGAAGGGCATGGCGCCGCCAACGCCAAAGGCTCCTGCTGTTCCCACCCTGCCCTACCCTGCGTATCTCTACTCTACCTATCCAGGCTACCAGGGTGTTCCGGCGCAAACACCAACGACGACAGGAGGCTCGCGCTCATGACAATGGAAGGTATTCCGCAATATTCGCAGTATCCCAACTATCCCTATATGTATCCACCGGCGACCGCGCCACAGCCAGCCGCAGACCAGCCGACGAAGCCGGTCGGGCGACCACGCCTGTATGCGCTGATTGTTGGAGTGATCTTCACCATCCTGATCGTGGCTGCCATCGCGCTCGCCGCATATTCGCCCTCGCTGGCTCCCACCGAAAGTGGCGCTATTCCCCGCGGATGGACGAAGGTGTATGATGCAAACCTGACGGCGGGCGACGATGGGCGCTGGGATCAGTCCCAGGGTTGCGCGTTTGGCTCTTCCGGCCTGAACGCCGACGCCTCTAGCAGCAGTAACGCTGCCTTATGCGCCTTCAAGCCAAGCGAAACACAGGATTTGGCTTCCGGTGGCTTTCTGCTTGAGATGACGCTGACGCCAGCCGCTAACATTACCTCGGAGGCCGTTCCGCTGATTGTCCTGGGCAGCGACACATCCGGCGCAGTGTTTGTCTTTGCGGATCAGCAGGGTAACTACACCATCTGCCAGGCCAACTGCGACACGGCTACCCGACAGGGGGTGCTGGAGAGTGGCTCGACGGCCACCTGGCACGGCGATCCCTATGTCGCGAATACATTCGCCGTTCAGTTTGTCCAACAAGGACTGAACAATAACCCAACGATTACCCTGTTTATCAATGGCGAGCAGGTGGCTCAGATTGACGTGAGCCAGGCCATCAACGTCTCCGCTGGGGCGGCGATCCCCTTTGGGGTTGGCTCACTCTCCGGCGGCGCCGAGGTCTATACCCACGCGACGCTCTACACTGGTGGCGTGAGCAGCCTATAGTCTCTTGCCGTAATGAAGGCCGAAGGTTTCAACCCTCGGCCTCTTTTTTGATGCCAGCTTCTGGTGTCATCCCTCCACAATCGGCAGGCTCACATACGAAGGATGCTCGGCGTCGTGCAGGAGAGTCTGATGCGCCACGCGCGCCTCGGTCGTCTGCGCGTTGGATTGCCCCGTGTTGAGGTTGCGTTCCCAGCGAGGGAAGCTGCTGCTGGTCACATCCAGGCGGATGCGATGGCCGGGCAAGAACACGTTAGCGGTTGACCACAGGTCAATCGTCACGGTGTAGACTTGCCCCGGCTCCAGCGGCCCTGCGGACGCTCCCACGCCATCGCGATAACGCATCCTCACGATCCCATCCGTTAGAGTGATGGCTGCCCCATCCGGCGCGACATCCACCAGCCGAGCGACGAAATCGGTATCGGGCGCATCGCTTGCCACTGAGAGCGTCACGCTGACTGGGCCGGACACTTCAAGCGGTTGTTCCAACGGCGCGGAGGTATACACCAGCATATCGCTTCGCGCCTCGATAGAGCGTTGGTCAATCGGCCCGGCGCGGAAGATCGGGTGCATCAGTGTCGCCCCGCCCACTGTGGGGACAGGATTAGCCGGATCGTAGGGAAAGCCATCGGCTGGCTCGTCGGTTGCGTTCGCTTGCTCGCTCAGCGCGCCGTCGCCTGCGCTGGTATTTGCGCAGCCCTGGCTATGCAGATACCAGCGGCGGATGGTCATGTTGGCTGGCGGCCAGCTCTCGCTGCTCTTCCAGATGTTGGCGCCCATCACGAAGTATTTCACGGCTGGCCACTGCTCGAAGCCGTTTGTAGCGCCTTTGAGCCAGTGGTCAAAGAATTGCAGTTGTAGTGACATCAGGTCAATGCGCATGTCGAGCAGGATGCCCGACGACGCAAAGCCGAAGTTGACATCGCCAATGACCGGATCGAAGTGGCCATGCGTCCATGGGCCAATCACCAGATATTGGCCGGGATGGCCCGCCGCACACATCCCCTGGAAGTTCTCTATCGTCCCTTTGAGAAACACGTCGTACCAGCCGCCGACGTTCAGCGTGGGCAGCGCGATGTTGGCGTAATCGGGCGGCGCCTGTGGGACGGGAGATGGCTCACCCTGGTCGCGCGTGCGAATGGCTGCGTTCATGGGATCATCCAGGCCAAGCGCGGCCAGCGGCGCAAAGCGTTCAAGCGGCAGGTTCATATAGCCGCCTTCTGGGAGAGTATCATATGCGCGGATCAGCCCATAGAGCGCGCGTCCCATCGCCTGCGGATCATTTCCATAACGGCGGCTCATCTGCCCTAACCCCTGTTGTAGCAGCCAGCTTGCCTGTAGGCCAAGCTCCAGCACGCCATCGCGTAGCGCCGCCTGATCGCCAGCCGCCCAGGTGATAAGCGGGGCAAGTGCACGCAGGGCCGGAGCGCCGCTGTTGGCCGCAGCCCACTGGGTATAGCCAAAGTACGACGCGCCATACATCGCCACCTGCCCATTCGAGCCGGGCAGCGCCGAGGCCCATGCGACGGTGTCGGCGCCGTCCTGGCCTTCGTGCGCCAGCGGGAACCACTCCCCCTCTGAAGCGAAGCAGCCACGGGTATCCTGCACGACAACGATATAGCCACGCCGCGCAGCCTGCGCCGGGTCAAGCGCGCTGGAGCCAAGCGGAAGGTCTTTGCCATAGGGTAGGCGTGTCAGTAGGACGGGATACGTTGCGGCGTTGGTGGCATTGGTGGCGTTGGTGGCGTTGGCGTCATCCGGGCGATAGATATTGGCGCGCAAGGTTGTCCCATCGCGCATCGCGGCGGGGACATCGAACTCGACGCGAACACCGGTGGGCGCGCGAGAAAGCATGGGCGTTCCCTTTCGTTGTGTTGTCCTGGGGAGGCGCTATGTGGCTTCATAGCGCCGTATCGCAATAGATTGTACTACAGCTTGTATGACCTGATACGACCCCGTGCGACAGCACGAAGGACAAATCTTCGCGGGAGTGGCAAAAGGGATGGGTGAGGAGGTAGGATCTGGGGAAAAACGTCCACCCATCGTCGTGTGAGAGACGCCAAGATGCCCACCTGTCCCCATTGTCACCAAACGCTCGGCCAGCAGACAGTGGGGCTGACCCCTTCGGGCAGCCAACGCTACCCGTGTCGCGCCTGCCAGCGGAAGTACACGCCGCAGCCCAACCGCAGCCCAAAACGCCAAGCTATCCCCCTGCTGTTCGCCAAGCGGCCATTCAACTGTATGTGGATGGGATGAATCTGCTAGTACTCCGAGCAGTTGCCCGTCTAGGCCTCCCAGGTCTACTATCCGGGCCACCACCAGGCGGCGCCCGACAAGAGCCAAACCTCCTCCGTGGAAGCAGACCATGT
>JAJPIU010000059.1 GCA_021324535.1 Pseudomonadota bacterium | reverse complement strand
CTCTAGCTGCCTCTAGCTGCGCGCTGTGCTCTTGCTTTCGCAGCCCTCGCAGGCGGTTGCGTTGGGACGTACTTCCAACTGCCGCAATGGAATCGCGTGACCACAGTGGTCACAGACGCCATACAATCCCTGTGCGGCGCGCGTCAGCGCATATTGCGTCTGGCGGAGGTCGGCGCGCAGCATGGGGGCCAGCGCCGCACGTAATGCTGGCGTGCTGCCTGGTCTGTCCTGCGTGGCGCCACGCCCCGCGCTGAGTTCGCTCACCGCCAACAGCAGCGCCACATGCTCACGTTCGAGCTGCGCCAGTGCGTGTTGCAGCCCCAACTGGCGGCGCTCCGCTATGCCGATGGGCGCGCGCACGGTATAGACGCCGTGTGTCTTGTTTTGTCTGGATTTCCCAGGTTGGTGCGCCTGATGCGCTTGCTGGCCGCTTCCTGCCAGCGATGTCCTCCGCCCCATGTCACCCTCATTTCAGTTACAGTCACTCGCTCAATCGTCGCAAACATTGACAATATCCGCTGCGAGCGCGCATATCTTCGCTACGGTCGCTGTTTATGAAGACGAGCGCATGTCTTCCTGGCAACGTCCGGGACGCAAGGAGTATACCAAAAATACCACCAGATATTCGCTTGCGGATAATATGGGCCATCCTGGACAATTACATGCGGCTCACTCGCCGATCAGCGCGAGGAACTCGGCGCGCGTGGCGGCGTTGCGCTGGAAGACGCCGCGCATGGCGCTGGTGACTGTTTTGCTGCCCGGCTTGCGTACTCCCCTCATTGTCATACACTCATGTGTGGCGTTGACAACCACGGCGACGCCCTGTGGTTCGAGGGTTCGCATGATGGTGTCGGCAAGCTGGCCGGTCAGGCGCTCTTGCAGTTGCGGGCGACGCGCCAGAATCTCAAGCGCGCGGGCCAGCTTCGAGAGGCCAACGACGCGCCCGTTGGGGATATAGCCGATGTGCGCCACACCGTGAAACGGTAGGAAGTGGTGTTCGCACATGCTGTAAAATGGGATATCCTTGACCATGACCAATTCCTGATGCCCCTCGTTGAAGCCCACGCCTAGCACGTCTGCGGGATCCTGGCGCAGCCCTGCGAATACCTCGGCGTACATCTCGGCGACACGGCGTGGCGTATCGAGCAGCCCTTCGCGCGTGAGGTCTTCACCGATGGCGGCGATGATCTCGCGTACCGCGCGTTGCAAGCGAGGAAGGTCTACCTGGCCGGGCAATATCTCAACCCGATCCGCCGGAGCATATTCGCCATCCGCGCTGATAATTTGCCCAGGAGCCAGCGCCATGACGCCCATGTCGTTGTGACCATTGTTTTCATTGTTCGCAGACTGTATATCTGCCCGATCGTGCGCAGAATGCGCTGTCTCGCTTGTCTCGCTTGTCTGGGCGGTTTCACGCCGGTTGGCTTTGCTGCTTTTTTCACCCATGATCATAAATCCTTGCCAGAGGCCAGCGGTGGCCTGCGCCTGTATGAGGTATACTTCACAAAGTATAGGATGCGCAGCCTATGTTTTGCCAGAGCAAAAGCGCCCGTATGGTACTACGCGCATAGGTTGCTCATCGCCCATCAGTGCTAGTTTTGTTGACAGCGCCGAACGGCGTTTCTACAATGAACCGCATGGCGCAGATTGATACTTCCGCGAGGATGGGAGACGGCGATGACATCGGTTGGGGGTGAGAGCGCGCGACTGGTCGGGCGTACGCTCGATGTCTATCAGTTGCGCTCGTTGCTGGGCGCTGGAGGCATGGCTGAGGTGTATCGCGCGCTTGAGACGCCGCTGGGACGCGAGGTGGCCGTCAAGGTGCTACCCGATACGCTGGCGCGCGACCCCGGCTATGTCGAACGCTTTCGCAGCGAGGCGCGCCAGGTAGCCGCGCTCAATCATCCCCACATCACGCCGGTCTATCACTATGGCGAGGAGCAGGGCTTGCTCTTCCTGGTGATGCCGCTGCTCAAAGAATCCCTGCGCGACCGCCTCGACCGCGAGGGGCGGCTCGACCCCAAAGACGCCACCCGTCTGACCGTACAGATCGCTTCCGCGCTCGACGCCGCCCATGCGCGCGGCCTGGTGCATCGCGATGTCAAGCCAGAAAACATCCTGCTGAACGCCGACGGGAAGGCGATGCTAACGGACTTTGGCATCGCGCGCGAGGTCGCGTTCTTGCGAGCGACGGGGGCCGCGCGCACTCTGGCCGCCTCAGGTCTGCCGGTTGGCACGCCTGAGTATATGGCGCCGGAGCAGTTGCGCGCGGCGTTGGTGGATCAGCGCGCTGACCTGTATGCCCTGGGCGCCGTGCTCTATGAACTGTTGACGGGTGTTGTGCCGCACGAGGCCGCCACGCCCTATGAGGTGGCGGCCCTCGCGCTGACTGCGCCTATTGCTCCGCCTTCGTCGCATAATCATGCGATCTGGCCGGAACTCGATGGCGTCATCCTGAAGGCGCTGGAAAAAGAGCCGGACGACCGCTACCAGACCGCGCGGAGCTTTGCCCAGGCGCTACGCGAGTCTGTGGTGGGCCAGGGGCATATCAACACCACGGCGATTCCTAGCGTCCGCTGGACACAATATGCGCCGCCGCAGTTCCCGCAGCCTCCACAGTCGCCGCAATCCCCCCAGTCTGGCGCTCTGCGTGGCCCTGCCTCCAACCCTGGGGCGAGCGGGAACCGGCCAAGACCGGCAATCTCGGCGGCGCCCAATACCAGTGGCGCACGTAACCCTATGCCCGCGCGCCCCCCCTTCGCCGAGGCGCTGGCTCCTTTGCCCCTACCGGACGACGAAGAAACGCAGCCGAGCCTGCCTGTTAGTGGGAAGCACGCCGTTGTACCTGTTGGCGCAGGCGCGATAGGCGCCATTGGCTTATCTGCGTTGGCCGATCCTGATGCGATCACACTAGGTATACCTGGTGGCGCTGGTGGCGCTGGTGGCGCTGGTGGCGGCTTTGGCGAGGCTGCGCATGGCGGCGGCTCTGGCAGGGGGCGCGGTTGGTCGTCCGGCTGGTCACGGCGGCGTGGCTTCTGGCTGCTGCTCAGCGCGGGGGCGTTGTTGGCCGTGACGGTGGGGGTACTTGGCGCCGCGATGCTGGGCGGCTTCAATCCTTTTGCCACAGGCTTCGGTTCGCCCTCGGTCGGCCAGCCAGGCGTCCTGGCGACTTCCACCGCGACGACCCATCCACGCGCCACCTCGACACGCTCGCCAACGCCCACACACCAGCCGACCGCCACGCCGACAACGCAGCCAACCGCCACGCCGACTGGTCCGGCGCAGCTTGCGTTTAGCCCAACTACCCTGAATATGACCGCTGGTAGACATAGTGTGTGTACCGGAACGATCAGTGTTGCGAATAACGGCCCCGGCGTCTCGAACTGGTCGTGGAGCCAGATCTCGCCGTTCACCCCTATCGGGCTGCGCTATCGCATCGATAGCAACGGCTCGACCGGAAGCTGGACTAACGGCGCTCCACAGGATACCCAGCAGCCCAATACCCAGGAAAACATTGACATCCATTTCAACTGCTACTGGGATCAGGACTATACAGTAATGGTCATCAGCAACAGCAGTGGGGGCCAGTCCACCTATACGCTGACGCTCAGCGTCTCGACCGCCTCGACCAACAACGGCGACTAAGACAGCTCCCTGGCGACTGAAGTCGCAGCTAAGGGCGCTTGGCGCCACG
>JAJPIU010000130.1 GCA_021324535.1 Pseudomonadota bacterium | reverse complement strand
GGCGTACTGTGGCCCCCACACGCCAATAAGCAGCGTGCGACGGGTGATCACCTTGCCTGCGTGGCGCGCGAGATATTTGAGCATGTCGTATTCAGTAGGTGTCAGATGGACATCCTTGCCATCCACGGTGACAAGGCGGCGTGTGTAGTCAATCATCAGACCGCCCGTCTGGAAGCGCGCCTCTGTTGCGGCGCCTGATCCGCCAGCAACCTGCGCGGCATGGCGCAAGGCCAGACGCACGCGCGCTACCAGTTCGCGGCTGCTAAAGGGTTTGGTCAGATAGTCGTCGGCCCCAGATTCAAGCGCCGTCACCTTGTCGTCGTCGCTTTCCCGCACGGAGAGCACAATGATTGGCGTCGCTGACCGTGCCCGCGCCTGTCGGCACACCTCGAGTCCGTCCATATCAGGCAGCGAGAGATCGAGGATGATCACATCAGGCCGCCAGCGCGCCAGCATCTCAAGCCCTTCGGCGCCTGTCTCGGCCCCTGCAACAACGAAGCCCTCACCCTGCAACCGCAAACTGACGGCGCGGCGTAGCTCCGGCTCATCGTCAACCACCAGCACGCGCGCGCCTTTTTCAACCTTCCTGGGCGCGCCTGCGTTTGAGATAGGTTGGCCTGTGTCGCTGGATGGTATGGCTTGTGGTTGTGCGTCTTGTGGATCGCGCTCACTCGTTGGCATTGGAGATACCCTCCGTCGGGAGCGGGCGCGCATCATCGCGAGGGATCGGCAGCCGGAAGATAAACGTCGAACCAAGCCCAGGCTGGCTTTCCGCCCAGATGCGCCCACCGTGGGCCGCAATAATTGCCGCGCAGATAGCCAACCCCAGGCCAGCGCCACCAGGTTGCTTGCCGCCACGTTTCCCCCGTTGCACACGATAGAACTTATCGAAGATCGCCGTCAACTCACTTGCGGGGATTCCCTCACCCTGATCGCTAATGTGAACCTCGATTTCACCCGTTTCATTGGCATGGGCCGACTTCACAAGGCGGGCGCTCACGCCGATTGGCTTACCGGCGGGCGAATACTTGACGGCGTTTTCGATCAGATTCGTCACCACCTCTTCGATCTGCTCGTGATCCAGCGGAACCAGCGGCAGGTCTGTGGGAACATCCAGCTCGATTGGCCTACCTGCCGTCACGCCGATGAGATCGAGCCGGTCGAGCGTGGCGGAGATCACATCGCCGATGGGATACCACTGTTTCTGTGGGATAGCCGCGCCAGCTTCCAGTCGTGAGAGATCGAGCAGGTTTGCGACCATATGGCTCAGGCGCATCTCGCTGGAATGGATGGTCTCGAGAAAGTAGCGACGTTGCTCCTCATCCCAGGCGGCGCTAGCCTCCAACAGGCTCTCGGTCGCCGCACGAATCGAAGCAAGCGGCGTGCGCAGATCGTGCGTCACCGTGCCAAGCAGGGCGTTCTTCATGCGGTCGCTCTCGCGCAGCGCCGCCACATGCACAGCCTCGCGCGCAAGCTGCTGTCGCTCCACCGCCAGCGCAATCTGATCACGAAAGCCCGCGAAGAGCGCACGCGCCGGAGCAAGCTGCGCATCTGGCGCTACGCGCCAACGTCGGGAGCCACCCATGAAGCGAAGCAATCGGCGCGGTGTCCGCTGAATTGAGAGCTTCACCCCCATCGGCATTCTCACCCACCTGGCAATATCCGCACGGCTGCCCAGCATCAAGCGCCAGAGCGCCCCATACCCGGCGACCGCCAGTATACCAAGTGTTTTCGAGCCGATCTGCAACGGCGCAAAGAAGATGGTTGGCGTGGCGTCAGATGAGGCGCTGTTTTTCTTGCTCGGCAGGGATACGTGATTGTGATTGTGATTGTTGGCGTCGGGATGGATGGCGCCTCCTGTGGAAAGGCCATGCTCGTACGCCCAGGTCGCGCGTGTCACATTTCGCCGCTCGGTCAGACGCAATACGTTGGCGAAGGGAGTATCCGTCGGGGCCAGGGCACGCACGGTGAGCTTCGTTCCAGTTCCGTAGGCGCGCATCTGCCCTATGGGCGCCCACTGATCTTCTGCGACGTCTTCCCCCTCCGGCAGGAGGATCGCGCAGGCTTCGACGCCAAACGGCCTAAAAACCTCGACGACACGCTCCGTCAGAGCAACATACAACGCCTCCTCGTCCGTCGTCTTGCTGATCAACTGCGCGAGCGCATAGAGCGTGGCCGTGCGTTGCTCACTCTCACGAGCCTCGCGCGCCCTCGCCCGCATGACGGTAGCCAGTTGCCCGGCCACCAGCGAGGCCGCCAGCAGCGCCAGCAGCGAGAGCCACTCGGTGGGATCGCTGACCGTCAGGCGATAGAGCGGGGGAATGAAGAAGAAGTCATATGCCAGAAAGGCCAGCACCGAAGCAAAGATCGCTGGGCCGCGCCCAAAGAAGGCAGCCAGCCCCAACACCACCAGCAGATAGAGCAGCGAGATGTTTTCGATATGCGCCACAAGCTGGCTCATCACAATCGCCAGGCTGGCCAGCGCCACACCGCCTATCGCCGCCACATAGCCACGCAGCGCTGGCCAGCGCGTGCGCCATGCAACCGGCCATGCGCCCATCAGAGCGGCCATTATGCGACGAATGCGCAACAATCCGCCCGGCGCTGGCGGCTGCGTATGCGCCTCATCTTCCGGTGGCGCGGATGGTGGGCCGACGACGGGCGCCGACATAGCGTTACCCCTCCCGCTGCGAAATCATCTCCTGGCCCATATTATATGCCGCTCAAGATAGAGGGAACGGAACGTCGCTGGCGCATGTCGCGTTATAATCAGTGTGTAGCAAGGGGTACGCCACCACTGGCCTACCCATCTTCACAACTTCACCGCACTCCAGGATACAAGATAGAGGACTTATGCAGACGCTGCCACCCGCGCTCTTTATCGTGCTGCTCGAACTCACCGTCGGCTCGTTTGTGTGCCTGTATGCGCTCGACCTGCGGGGCGATTCCAGCCGCAGCTTCGTTATCTTTCAGGGCGTGCTCTATGTCATCTTCGCCGCCCTCACCATCGGCGCCATGAACGCCTTCGCCTCGCCCGCCGTCATGCGCGGCCTAGGGCTGGATACCCCTTGGCTCGACGCGCAGGGGACGCTTGTGCTGCTCTTCTCTGCGCTGCTGCTGCCCTGGAATGTGTTGCTCTGGCTGGATCGCCAGCCGCGCAAAGGCCAGAAGCCGCGCAGACGCCAACGCCCTGCCGCAAGCGAGCACGAGGAGGAATTGACGCCGCTCAGCGACATCGCCGCCGAGGACGGGCCAGCCACACCCAAGAAGCCACGCCCGCCCAAACCGGCGGATATGACGCTCAAACCATTGTTCCGGCTGCCTGGCGTGGGAATAATCACCATCCGTGAGATACGTTTTGCGCTTGGTGGGCTGACCGCTGCGCTAGGGCTGGCCGCCGTCTTCGTAGTGGGCATGGCCTATCGCACGCTGGCAGATAGCCGACTGGATGGCGCGTTCCTGGTGGGCGCGTTTCTGCTGGGGGCGCTGGCGCTTGGCGGCGTGATGACGGCGATGCTGCTGGGCCACTGGTATCTCAACACGCCAACTGCCTCAGGCAAGCCACTGGAGTTTGTGACGACGCTGATGCTTGGCGCGCTCGTCCTGGAACTGGTCTTCTCGCTGCTGATCGGCCCCAGCACGGCGCATCCCTCGCTGCGCACAACCACCGTCACCCCAGGAACAACCATCCAGACGGGGGCGAACGGCCAGATCGTTGTGACGACCCCCACCGCCGGGGCTGGATCAACCACCGGAAAGGGATCGATTGGCGGCATGAAGCCTGCGACTCCCACACCCGCGACAACGCCCGGCGCTGGTTCGCCATCCACAACGCCACACCAGGCCGTTCCCCTCCGTCAGGCGCCGCTGAGCGTTGGCGTGCTGGCGATCCTGCAATACTTGCTTGGGTTTGTGTCATCGCTGGCGCTGGGCGCGGTCGCGCTCTATCTCACACGCGGGCGCTCGTTCCAGTCGGCCACGGGCATGTTGTATCTGTGTGTCTCATTTGTCTTCATCGGCGAGATCATCGGGCGCGCGCTCTTGCTCCTTCCCATTTTCTAATGGGTGTCGTATGCTGGCGATAAACAATGACCCAGACAACGACCCAGGCGACGACAAGCCCGCGTCAGCGAAAGGAGCGATCCCTAGATGTCCACTCCGGCAAAACCCGACATAGACCCGAAGATATTTGGCGCCTACGATGTGCGGGGGGTGTATCCAACCGACCTCACCGACCAGGCGGCCTATCTAGTGGCGCGCGCGTTTGTGCAATACCTCGGCGTGGATCGCGTCGCCATTGGGCGCGATATGCGTGTCTCGTCGCCCGCGCTGGCGGCGGCGATCATTCGCGGCGTCACCGAGCAAGGCGCTGACGCGATTGACCTGGGGATGACCTCGACCGACGAACTGTATTTTGCGGTCGGCAAGTTTGGCTATCCCGCCGGTATCATGATCACTGCCTCGCACAATCCCGGCAGATACAACGGCATCAAGATGTGCCGCGAGAACGCCATCGCCATTAGCTCGGAGACAGGTGGCTTCGCGATCCGTGATATTGCGCTATCGGGCCAGTTCGCCACACCCACGCGCCAGGGCCAGGTGATCAAGCGCGACGTGCTTGATGATTTCGTGGCGCACGCGCTCTCGTTCATTGATGTGGCCACTGTCAAGCCCTATAAGATCGCGGTGGACGCGGGCAACGGCATGGCCGGGCTGATCATCCCGCGCGTCTTCGAGAAGCTGCCCTGTGAGCTGGTTCCGCTCTACTTCGAGCTTGACGGCTCGTTCCCCAATCATCCCGCCAGCCCCATCGAGCCGGAAAACACCGAGGAACTGCGGCGTGTGGTTCCAGCGGAGGGCTGCGCGATGGGCGTGGCGTTTGACGGCGACGCCGACCGTATGTTCCTGGTTGACGAGAACGGTCAGCTTTTGGGCGGCGACATGGTGACGGCGCTGGTGGCGCAGAGTATGCTGCAACGCCACCCTGGCGCGACGATCCTCTACAACCTGATCTGCTCTCGCTCCGTACCAGAATTGATCGAGCGAGAGGGTGGACGCGCCATTCGCACGCGCGTCGGCCATTCGTTCATCAAGGCGCAGATGCGCGAGGAAAACGCCATCTTTGGCGGCGAGCATTCCGGCCATTTCTACTTCCGCGACAACTGGTACGCCGACTCAGGGCTGATCGCCTTCCTGACGGCGCTAGAGCTCGTCAGCCAGAGTGGCCAGACGCTCTCGCAACTGGTCTCGGCGATTGACACGCGCTACCGCAGCGGCGAGGTCAACAGCGAAGTACGCGATCAGCAGGGGCGCATGGCAGCTATTGAGCAGAAGTACGCTGCCGAGGGCGGCCAGATCGATCACCTTGATGGCGTGACGGTCTCCTTCCCAACGTGGTGGTTCAATGTGCGGCCATCCAATACAGAACCGCTGTTGCGGTTGAACCTGGAGGCCGATACGCTGGAGGAGATGGAGCGCCACCGCGACGAGGTATTGGCGCTGATTCGCCAGTAATGCGGGTTTCTCCGCGCACGCCGGTTTCTAAGACAAACATCATCCACATCGCGTATCATTAAGATATGGGTCGTTGGATGTCGTAAGACGAACAGAAGATAAGGGTAAGAGGAGATCAGGCAATGGGTGTGTTCTCCCGGTTTACGAACTATATCAAGACAGTGATGAGTTCCTTCCTGGATCGCGCCGAAGACCCAGGGCAGGCGCTCGATTATTCGTATGAGAAGCAGCTCGAACAGTTGCAGAACCTGCGGCGCAGCATCGTTGACGTGACGATGAACGAGAAGCGGCTCGAACAGCAAGAGGCGCAGATTCAGGCGCAGATGCAGAAGTACGACGATCAGGCGCGCCGGGCGCTTGAGCAAAACAGGGAAGACCTGGCGCGGCGGGCGCTCGAACGCAAGCAGGGCTTGCAGTCCCAGATCGACGCCTTCGAGCAGCAGATCGAGCAATTGAAGGCGCAGCAGCAGAAGTTCATTGATATGCAGTCACGCCTCCAGCAGCGTGTTGAAGCCTTCCGCTCTCAGAAAGAGATGGTGAAGGCGCAATATGGCGCGGCGCAGGCGCAGGTGAAGATTCAAGAGGCGGCGTCGGGTATCTCCGAGGAGATGACGGATGTCAACCTGGCCGTGCAGCGGGCGCAGGATCGTGTCTTGCAGATGCAGGCGCGCGCCAATGCGCTCGATGAACTCACATCTTCCGGCGCGTTGCCCGAAATTGGCGCGCCAGCCGGAGACGACATTGACCGGCAGCTTGCCTCTTTGAGCAACAAGTCGGAGGTAGACAACCAGCTTGCCGCGCTCAAAGCACAGATGCAGCTTCCCTCTGGTGAGTCTGGCTCACAGGCGCAACTGCCACCGGCCAGCGAGACAAGCGGCGCACACGGGAACGACTGACCTATCCCCCTGCCCCCTTCCCATAGATGGGAAGGGGGAATGTGATGTGCGGAACAGGGATAGGTTGTGCATTCCATTGAGCGTTGATGTGTTGTACAATACGTTGTACCCGCGCCGCTTGTTGTTTGTCACCATTCTCATAGATGTAGATACGGAGGGGCAACGCACATGATTGTACGCATCCAGGAAGATAACCAGTATCGCCTCGATGACCAGCACGGCGCTGAGGTGGAACACCTCGACGAGCGTCTAACGCAGGCCATACAACAGAACGATACCGACGCTTTCACGTCCACCTTGCAAGAGGTTGTCGCGTTCATCCAGCGCGAGGGCACACCTGTGGCGAATGATGAGGTGGTCACTTCCGATCTGATCATCCCCGCCGCCGATATGTCACTCGACGAGGCACGCGAGGCGCTGGCCAAGGCGGAAGTGGAATAGCATCGCCGCTTCGCTCTGACCCCTCGCTCAATCTACACTGAGCGAGGGGTTTTTATGCTATACTATGACAGCCAGGAAGATGCGAGCAGGGCGGAAGAGCAGCGGCGGAGAGTGGGCATGGCAGACACGAGGGAGACGCAGAGCGGAAGCAGAGAGCGGCTCATCACCATCCCCAAGCTGTGCCTGGTCGCGCTGATCGGCGCCTCTGGCTCCGGCAAAAGTACCTTTGCCGCGCGCCACTTCCTGCCCACTGAGGTGTTGAGTTCCGACGCCTATCGCGGCGTGGTGGGGGATGATCCCAACGACCAAACCGTCACGCACGCGGCGTTCGATGCGCTTCACCATATCGCCGGCTTGCGGCTGGCGTTGGGGCGGCTCGTCGTCGTGGATGCCACAAACGTCAAGCCACAGGATCGCGCCCCGCTCGTTCACATCGCCCGCGCACATGACGTGCTGCCCATAGCCATTGTCTTCGATATTGACGAGCGCATCAGTCAGGAACGTAACGCCAGCCGACCCGACCGCCAGTTTGGCGCGCATGTCGTGCGCAACCATATCCAGGCGCTCCGCCGTGGGCTACATGGCCTGGCGCGCGAAGGCTTCCGGCAGGTGTACCTTCTACGCTCGCCCGCCGAGGTAGACGCAGTGCGCATCGAGCGTGTTCCGCTCTACAGCGATAAGCGCGACGAACATGGCCCGTTCGACATCATCGGTGATGTGCATGGCTGCTACGAAGAACTGCGCGAGTTGCTTGGCATGCTTGGCTACCAGGACGACGCTGAGCAGCCTGAGCGTGGCCTGCGCCATCCCGATGGACGGCGGCTGATCTTCGTCGGCGATCTGGTGGATCGTGGGCCGGGTGTGGTGGAGGTGGTCACGTTGGCACGGCGAATGGTGGCGGCGGGGCGGGCGTTTTGCGTGCCGGGGAACCATGATGTGAAGCTGCAACGCGCGCTCAGCGGGCGCCAGGTGAAGATCAGCCACGGACTACAGGATAGTCTTGATCAAATCAATGCGCTGCCAAAGAGCGAACGTGACGCCTGGAAACGCACCTACATTGCGTTTATCGAGAGCCTGGTCTCGCATCTTGTGCTGGATGACGGCGCGCTGGTGGTGGCCCATGCCGGAATGAAAGAGGCGTATCAGATGCGCGCATCGGGCCGTGTGCGCGAGTTTGCGCTCTATGGCGAGACAACCGGCGAGACCGATGAATTTGGCCTGCCGGTGCGCGCCAACTGGGCGGCTGACTATCGCGGCAGCGCCTCTGTCGTCTATGGTCACACGCCCGTGCCAGAAGCCGTCTGGTTCAACAACACGATTAACATTGATACAGGCTGTGTGTACAGCGGCAAACTCACCGCACTACGCTGGCCCGAACGCGAGACGGTCAGCGTGCCTGCGCGCCGCATGTACGCCGAGCCAAAGCGCCCGCTTGGAACCGCGATGGGGGCCACGCCTGGGCAGCCGGCGGCGATGGGCACCGGGCCGGTGGAAGATGAGACAGGCGCATCCACAGGTATATCCGCAGGCGCGGTTGATACGCTGCTGCGCATCGAAGACGTGCTGGGCAAGCAGATCATCCCGACGCGGCTCATGGGCAAGGTGATCATCGAGGAGGATCGCGCGGCGGCTGCGCTCGAAGCCATGAGCCGCTTTGCGCTCGATCCGCGCTGGCTGATCTACCTGCCGCCCACCATGTCGCCCAGCGAGACCTCACCGCGCGATGGCTGGCTGGAACGCCCGGAGGAGGCGTTGGGCTATTATCGCCAGCAGGGCGCCACGCAGGTGATCTGCGAAGAAAAGCACATGGGCAGCCGTGCCGTGTTGGTGCTTTGTCGCGATGAAGCTACCGCGCATCGTCGTTTTGGCGCGGACGCAGGCACGGCGCCGGGGGCATGCTATACGCGCACCGGCAGGCGTTTCTTCGATGACGACACACTCGACCACGCCTTGATTACTCGCCTGAGCGACGCGCTCACCGCCGCTGGCTGGTGGGATCGCTTCGCCACCGATTGGGTCTGCCTGGACGCCGAGATCCTGCCGTGGAGCGCCAAGGCGCAGGGCTTGCTGCGCACGCAGTATGCGCCCGTCGCTGCGGCAGGGCAGGCGGCGCTGGAGATGGCAAGCGAGGTGACACAGCAGGCGATTGATCGCTTGCCAGCCAATGATGGGCAGACGCCCACTACGGAGCGTGAGCAACTGGCGGCGCTAGCGGAGAGGCTGACAACCCGCGCGGAAAACCTTGCGCGCTATGCCGAAGCGTATGGACGCTACTGCTGGCCCACCGAAGGGCTTGATGGGCTACGCATTGCGCCGTTTCATCTGCTGGCGACCGAAGGAAAAACGTATCTCGACCGCGACCACGAATGGCATATGCGCGAACTGGCACGGCTGGCCGAGGCGGATACATTGTTTATGGCGACGCGCTACCGGCTGGCGACGCTCGCCGACGAGGCTGAGTGCGCCACCGTGATAGCCTGGTGGGAGGAGCTAACAGCGAACGGCGGCGAGGGAATGGTGGTCAAGCCGTCGTCGTTTCTGTTACGCGGGCCAAAGGGTTGGGCGCAGCCTGCGGTGAAGTGTCGTGGGCGTGAGTACCTGCGCATCATCTACGGGCCAGACTACACTGAACCGGCCAACCTCGTGCGATTGAAGCGACGGGGGCTGAGCGCCAAACGCACGCTGGCCCTCCGTGAGTTCGCGCTGGGTGTGGAGGCGCTGGAACGCTTCACACGCGGCGAACCACTCTGGCGCACGCATCAGGCGGTGTTTGGTGTGCTGGCGCTGGAAAGCGAGCCGGTTGATCCACGGCTGTAAGACACTCCCTTGACGAACGCCCTCCCATGCTGTCGAATACAGCCAGCGGCAGATGCGTTGCCCTACTACAGGCCGCGCAGGCGGCCTTCGTGGCTGAAGCGCAAGCCTCTAGGCGCGGCTTGAGGCGCCTGCCCCATTCACACACTATACCCAAGAAAGGCGTCGCCGATGATTGACTTTAGCCTCTCCTCCGAACTGGCCGACCTGCGCGACCGCACCGCCGCGTTCGTCCGTGATGGGGTCATCCCTCATGAGCGCGAAGTTGACGCGCATGGTGAACTTCCTGCCGAGACGCTGGCCGCGTTGCGCGCACAGGCGCGTGAGGCCGGGCTGTATGCGCCGCATGTGCAGAAGGAATGGGGTGGCCTGGGGCTGGATATGCGCGCCATCAGTATCGTCTTCGAGGAGGCCGGATATAGCCTGCTTGGCCCACTGGCGCTCAACTGCTCCGCGCCGGATGAGGGCAATATGCACTTGCTGGAGCTTGTCGCCACCGAGGCGCAGAAAGAGAAGTATCTGCGTCCGCTGGTGGCGGGGACGATTCGCTCGTGCTTCTCGATGACCGAACCGCCACCGGGCGCGGGAGCCGACGCCAGCATGCTGCGCACACGCGCCGAACGACGCGGTGACCGCTGGGTAATCAATGGCGACAAATGGTATATCACTGGCGCGGATGGAGCCGCCTTCACTATCTGCATGGCGCTGACCGGCGATCCCAAGAGCGCGGGCCAATCCGGCGGACGCGCCCGCCATGCAACGATGTTCTTGGTGGATGCCGGGACGCCCGGCTATCGCGTTGTGCGACGTATCCCCTCGCTGGATAGCGGTGCGCCCGGCGGCCACTGCGCAGTAGAGTTTCGTGACTGCGAGGTGGGCGACGAGGCTGTGTTAGGCGCAGTGGGCGAGGGGTTCGCCTATGCGCAGTTGCGGCTGGCGCCCGCGCGGCTCACCCACTGTATGCGCTGGCTGGGCGCTGCACGGCGCGCGCTGGATGTGGCCGCCGACTACGCCAACACCCGCGAGAGCTTTGGTCAGCCGTTGGGTCGCCACCAGATGGCGCAGGCGATGCTGGCAGACTCCGCAATTGAGATTCAGGCGGCGCGGCTGCTCATCTGGCATGCCGCGTGGATGCTCGATACCGGCGCCGACGCCCGGCACGAGACCTCGATGGCGAAGGTCTTCGTCGCCGAGACGGTCAACCGGGTGATTGACCGCGCATTGCAACTGACCGGCTCACATGGCGTCTCGGATGAACTGCCGCTGGCCGCGCTCTATCGCAATGCGCGCCCCTTCCGCATCTACGACGGCCCTTCGGAGGTGCATCGCATAGTCATCGCGCGCAACGTCCTGAAGGCGGCTGCTATCGCTTCAGCTGAACGGCATGTCCACAGCGCAGAAGGAGGCGAGGCATGAGCGAACAACCGACGACACAACCAGCGCAGCAGTCGCTCCCACCCCTGGTAGACCCACAGGCGTTGCAAACCTATCTCGCGAGGGAACTATCCGGCGGCGATATACCCATCACAGTCGAACGCATTCGCGGCGGCCACTCCAACGAGACGTTTTACGTCATGCGCGGCGATGAGCAGTATGTCTTGCGGCGTCCGCCGCGCGGGCCGCTGTTGCCAACCGCGCACGATGTCGGACGCGAGTACCGGGCCATCAGCGCGCTTGCCCAAACGAGTTTTCCCGTACCTCGTCCTGTGCTCTATTGCGCGGACGAGAGTGTGATTGGCGCGCCATTTTATCTGATGGAGCGCGTGCCAGGCATTGTGATCCGCGCAAAGCTGCCGTCTGCCTTTGATACGCCCGAAGCGTGCGGCGGACTGAGCGAAGAGCTGATCGACCGACTGGCCGATCTGCATGCTGTGGATTGGCAGGCGATTGGTCTGGGCGACTTCGGCAAGCCGCAGGGCTATATCGAACGCCAGTTGCGCCGCTGGATAGGCCAGCTCGACGCCTCGCGCACACGCCCCCTGCCCGACCTCGACGCCGTGACGGCCTGGCTGCAAGCCAATATGCCGGAATCCGGCCCGGCCACCATCGTGCATGGCGACTACCGGCTCGATAACGCGATGTTCGCGCCTGAGCCACCCGCGCGCATCCTGGCGGTGGTAGATTGGGAGATGGCGACGCTTGGCGATCCGCTGGCCGACGTTGGCTATCTACTCTCGTTCTGGCGCGAACCGGGCGATCCCGATTTTGGCGCGCTTGGCGACGACGCCTGGCGCGTGACGGAGCAGCCGGGCTTCCTGACGCGCGCGCAACTCACCCAACGCTACGCCGAACGCACGGGGCGGCGCATGGAGCATGTGGCGTTCTATGTGGCCCTGGCGATCTGGAAGCTGGCGATCTTGCTGGAAGGCAGCTACAAGCGCCATCTGGCGGGCACGACCGACGATCCCTTCTTCGCGACACTGGATCGCGGCATTCCATCATTGGCAGCGCGGGCGCTGGCCGTCTGCCGGGACGAGGTACAATTGACATAGTTCATGCGGCTTTTGGCGCCGCCGGTACTCTTGCCTGAACGGTGGGCTACACGCTACGATTGTTGCTAGGTATCCCCTGGCAGATGGCGTCAGTGGAGGCAGCAGAGAAAGTGACATACCACCCTGTATGATCAGACACGAAGTCATCATACGATTCAAGCCGGACATCTCGCGCGCAACGATTGATCGCTCTCTGACCGACGTGCGCGCTCTGCTCTTCGAGATTCCCGGTGTGCAGCGCATTCGTTATGGAGTCAACAACACACCCGACTATCGCCATGCCATGCTGGTGATTGAGCTGGCCGACGAGGCGGCGCTGCACCGCTTCGGGCGACACCCCCAGCATGCGCGCGCCGTCCGCATGCTCAATCGCATGGCGGAGTCATCGAGCGTCGGCAGCTTTCTTATTCGTTCCGAACAGATGTAAACATCGAGCGTTCCGCCGCTGCACAGCGGCTTCTTTTTTGGTCTGTCTTCCGAATCATTCGTATTACTAATGAAGGGAGCGGCGATCATGGCGGATCGTGAACGAGTCTCGACGACAGAGGCCCCAGCGGCCATCGGCCCCTATAGCCAGGCGATAGCGGCAGGGAACCTGCTGTTCGCTTCAGGCCAGGTGGCGCTTGACCCTGCCAGCGGAGAGTTGCAGGGCGACGATGTGCAGACACAAACACGCCGTGCGCTCGAAAACCTCAGCGCGGTCTTGCAGGCTGGCGGTAGCTCACTGGCGGATGTTGTCAAGACGACGGTGTTTCTCACTAACATGGGAAACTTCGCAGCGATGAACGGCGTCTACGCCGAGTTCTTCACAGGCGATCCGCCAGCCCGCTCAACTGTCGCTGTGGCCGAGTTGCCCAAAGGCGCGCTGGTGGAGGTGGAGGCTATCGCCCTCCGGCGGCAATAGCCTCCTGGCGAACACGCGCCATCACTCCTCCGCCAGCAGCAGATGATACTTATTCTTGCCCATGCGGATGAGGATGGCGCGCCCAAACAGCGCGTCATCAGCCGTCAATATGCGTTCGGGGTCGGCGCAGCGTTGCTCATTGATGTAGAGTCCTCCCTGCTGGATCAGCCGCCGCGCCGCGCCGCGTGATGGCTGCGCGCCCACCGTGACCAACGCCTCTACCAGTGGCAGACCGGCGGCTAGGGCTTGCGCCGCAATTGGCGTGGTGGGCACAACGCTCGCCAGGTAAGGCAGCGTATCGGGCGTCAGGTCGGCGATCCCACCGCCAAACAACACATGTGAGACGCCAGCCACCCCGCGCGCCACCGCCTCACCATGCACAAGCCGTGTAATCTCAAACGCCAACCGCCGCTGCGCCACACGGCTGGATGGGTTCTCAGCCTGTTCACGTTCCAGGTTGGCGATCTCTTCCAGTGGCAGGAACGTGAAGACGCGCAGGTAACGCCCCACGTCGCGGTCGTCGGTGTTGATCCAGTATTGGTAGAGCTCGTACGGCGTGGTCATCTCCGGATCGAGGAAGAGCGCGCCTTTCTCGCTCTTGCCCAGCTTTGCGCCGGTGGCCGAGGTGATCAGCGGCGCAGTCAGCGCGTGTACGTGTGCGTCGCGTGTGCGGCGGATGAGATCAACGCCCGACAGGAGATTGCCCCATTGATCGTTCCCCCCCACCTGCACCGTGCATCCATACACGTCAAACAAATGGCGGTAGTCAATCGCTTGCAGGATCATGTAGCTAAACTCTGTGTAGGAGATGCCCTGCTCTCGGTTCTCGAACCGCTCCCTGACCGACTCCTTCGCCACCATCGCGTTGACACTGAAATGCTTGCCCACATCGCGCAGATACTCGATCAATGAGATTGCGTTCAGCCAATCGTAATTATTCACCATGATCGCCGCGTTAGGCCCTTCGAACGAGAGATAGCCCGACAACTGCTGGCGCACACGCTCGGCGTTCGCCAGTATTTGCTCGGTCGTCTGGAGCACACGTTCGCTGTCTTTGCCACTGGGATCGCCGATCATACCGGTGCCGCCGCCCACCACCAGGATAGGCTGATGGCCCATACGCTGGAAGTGCGCCAGCACGATCACCGGCACGAGATTGCCGATCTGCAAGCTCGGTTTCGTCGGATCAAACCCGCAGTAGACCGTCAGGCGTGTATTCAGCGCAGCCTCGCGCAGGCTGCTCTCGGTTATCTGGCTGATCAATCCACGCGCCTCGAGTGCGGCGATCACATCGCCTTCCGGTCGCTTTGGTTGCGATGTGGAGAGAGTTTTTGGCTCCTTGACCGCTGACTTTGCCATACATTTGACTCCTCACTTGCCCGCGTCCCCGTTCGATTCCGGGAATCGGGTGAGATGCTTTGGAACGCGCGCAACCCCCGCTCCACGCGCGTTCTGGATCAGTTGCGCCTGGAAGCAGGGGTTGTAGGCTGTTGTAGACCAACGCCAACATATGCTGGCGATTGAAGCGCATTCGAAAATTAGCTGTGCGCTTGCTCGTGCGTTTGCGCCTCAGCGCGACGCAGACGACGGCTCAGCACCGTCAGCAGCTTGATGCCAATATCCGGCGACTCACGTAGCGCCGCCCGGAAATCCCAGACGGGAATGACAAGAGCAGTTGTCGGTTCGCTGGCAACAACGGTCGCCGTGCGGGGTTGATCATCGAGCAACGACATCTCCCCCAGCACGTCGCCGCGCCCAAAAGAACCAAGCTCGCGCGTCTCGCCATCAGGCGTGGTCTGGGTGACATTCACATGCCCGCTGGTAATGATAAACAGGCCAACGCCGGTCTCCCCCTGCCGCAGAAGCACTGACCCGGCGGGATACTCGCGCTCGCGGCAGTTATTGGCCAACACTTGTAGCTCACGCTTTGTGAGGCTTTGGAAGAGTGGCACCTGTGAAATGACGTCTTCGAACACCTACGCTATCCACCTTTCACCACTGGGATGTCGCTGTGAGCACATGACTCAAGAGTCAAGACGCAAAAAGGACGGAAAAGAATACACACAGTATAGCACGAACTCGCCAGCGGGCGCCGACGAGTTCGTAGTGAAATCACCGAGCGGGCAGGGCATCTAGCGATGGCGCCCTGGTGATTTGGTTTACCGGCGCATGCGGCGGCGTGGCGCGCCCGGCCCACCGGGAGCCGACGGGCCAGACATCCCCTGCCCGCCGCCAGGGCCACCCGAACCGAGATACCCGGAGCGGTCGTAGGGGTCAGGGCGATCATAGTGGCCGTAGGCGCCATCGTCGTCAAATGGCATACGTCCCATTGGGCCGGGTTCCTGGCCGCCCATCGGCCCTATCGGCCCAGATGGGCCCATACGCCCCATCTGCCCATTCATGCTGCCGCTGCTGCCGACGCCCATGCCCGCGCCGACACGCATGCCCTGGCCGCCCTGGTTCGCGCCAAGCGGCGGAAGGCCCATCCCGCCCGCCTGGCCGCCCATTTGCTGGCCATTCATTGGGTAACGCTGGTTCTGCGGCACGCCATAGCCGCCACGCATATTGAGCCTCCCGGTGGACTGCGCCGTCTCCATCTGGCCCATGTTTCCTTGCGATCCCTGCCCTACGCCGCCAAACTGGCCAAGTTGCATTTGCCCCATCTGCCCTATTTGACCAGGGGGCAAACCGCGCATCTGCGCTGCGCCCATATTGCCCATTTGGCCCATATTCATGGAGCCGGTCATGCCGTTGCGCATGCTGGCCGAAGATGCGGCGGCGCGCGCGCCCATCAGCCGTGGCTGGTCGCTGAGTGCGCCACGCATATCGTTCAGGTTCATCTGCGCTTCCAGTTCGGCGTTTGCCGCCTCGGCGTCATCCACCACTTGCTTGGAGCGGCTCACGCCGACGAGCTGCTGCAACTGGGCGATAACCAGATCCAGGCGCTCCACACTCTCAGTCACCTGATCGGAGTTGCCCGCCACCTGCTCGGCAATCTCGATAACCGCCTGCATAGCGCTGGTCATGCGCTCATATTGCGCGGCCTCTTGCTGGCTGGCCACGCTAATGTCGCGCACCGAGCGGGTCATATAGGCCAGGATCGAATCAATCTGCACGGGGGAAATCTCGACGCGCCGTTGAATGACCTGGTTGCCCATCTGCGAGAGCTGGTCGGTGCGCCGCGAGACATCGCGCGTCATCTCGGCGAAGTTTTGCAGCGCCTTGTTGATCGAGTTGACCGCCCAGACCTGCTGTTGCGCGCCACCAGCCTGCTGTCCGGCGATGGCGTTCAAGCGGGCTGAGGCGGCGCTCACCTGGCGTGCGGCCTGCTGAAGCGTGTTGACGATGGCCGAAGCGAAGAGGACGGCAAAGATGATACCGGCGATCATGATGATCAGACCCAACAGCAACAACTCAATCGTCGTCGTCTGCTGGAAGTTTGTCACCGTATCGAGCGGCACCCCAACAGAGAGGACACCAATCACGTTGCTCTGTGGATCGAAGAGTGGCTGATAATCGGTGTAATATTGCTTGCCGTCGAGCGTATCAACCCCTGACCATTCGTGCGGCGTCTGGTTGGGGCCAAGCCCCATATGCTGAGCGATGGCGGTTTCGAGAAGAAACTGCGAACCGGTTTCGCGTGCGCCTGTGAACCCTGAGTTGGGCGCACGGAACGTGGTGGCGATGCGGTCACATGGGGTCGGCGTGCCATCGGGGCTGGCGCATTGATAAATGCTGACCTCGCCGCCGATCAATTGCTGTACCTGATCCACATAGTCGTTGTTATCATTGAGCACCACCTTGCCGTAGTCGTTTTGCGCTGTCGCATTGGAAAGGTCTTGCCCCACCGCAGGGGAGTCAACCACCAAGTGATCGTCAGGGCTTATGGAAATATTTTGCCCATACTCCGTGCGCAGAACCAACAACGCGATCTTGGCGTTGCCTTGCTCCTGCGCCTGCGCCTGTTGAAGCGCATACGTTTGGATGGCGCTATTGGCGATAAACAGTGTCGCGGCGGTGCTTAGAATCGCGCCTAGCAACACGACAAGGGTCAGTTGCGCGCGAATACCCAGTCGCAACCCTCTTCGACCCATACCCATCTTCCTCTCTTGCATGCCTGGGTTGGCTGCACTGCCCCCTGGCTGCACTGCGCTACCAGCGCTGCTTTCTCTATGACATGACCGCCTGACGCCGTATAGCCCTTTCTGCTCTCACAAAAAGAACGAATGAACCGACGTATTCGGCGCAAACAAACGCCAGCCGTAGACAATGGTACGACTATTGTACCGTTCATCGGCGATTGTGTATAGAGAACCGGTACAAGTATCGCCTCTGTCGCCTCTATCGTCTTACATTCGCACCAGGCCAAGCATCCGCAGATGGTTCAAGACCGCGTAGAACTCTTGCTCACTGCGGCGTGTCAGGCGAATCAAATCGGAGATGCTTCGCTGCCCGTCCACCAACAACAACACCATGCGCTCACGGCGGTCGAGCGGTAACTGTTCGATATTCGTCGCGATCTCCGTTCGCACGGGAACAGCCGCCAGCATCTCCGGCTGTAGGGTATGGGTCGGGTGCGCTGACGCCTGGCCCGATCCTGGTAGGGATGGCGGCCCATAAGATGAGACCGATGGCATAGATGGAAGAGGAGACGGCGTTGCGGGCGTAGGCGACCCTGTCTCACCCGGATACGATGGCCCACCTAGCGGGCCAAGATTTGGCAGGTTCGGCAGATTTTGCAGATTCGGTAGGTTGGGCAACGGGCGCGAATAGTTAGGATTCTGCCGGGCGCGTTCTTGTCGTTCGGCCCCCACTCCCCCATAGCGATCCGGAGTCGGCATGCTCGATGGGTGATAACCGGGAGGGGCGCCATAACCATTCTGCCCCGTCTCGGTTGGTCTGGGTGTGTAGCCACCCTCGTATGGGCCATATCCTCCGCCATATCCTCCGCCATAGCCAGGCGATCCACGGGCGTTATCATCCGGATAGGGATAGGATGGAGTCGCTGCGGGCGGCATACCAGAATGAGCGCCGGGCGGTACCTGAATGTAGCCATAGGACGAAGGCCATGATGAGGATGAGGCGCCGTTTGGTAACGATGAAGGGGGATAAGCCGGTGGAGGGGAGTCGGCGCCAAACGATCCCATGCCACCGGGCGCATCCATGGATGGATCGCTTGTGTCGTCGGCGCCGAAGGTTTCATCGAACGCATAGGCGCACTCACCCCAGTTAGCCAGGACGTTCAAGGCGCCGCCGCCGGTCGTTTCGCCAAGCAACGCCGAGACTGGCTCGCCACGCACGAAGCGTATCTGCCCCATCTCGCGCAAGGCGCCTTGACCACGTATCACGCGGAGGATGCCGCTCTGGCGTGAGAGCGTGATCATTTGTATGATGTTACTGAGTCTGCTCGTCAGGACGAAACGCGCTGCCATCCCCACGCTCCCTGCCCCACTCGAACACGCAGGGCTGATCATGATCACATCGTCACGCGCTACGCGATATAAACGTGAGACGAGACATGGCTAAAAGCTATTGAAATGATTTATGATTGACCAGACGTGGTCTCAGCAGGCGACGTTGCCTCAAGTTCAGCCAATTGTCGGCGAAGTTGCTCGGCCAGCTCGCGATATTCTATGGCGCGTTGCTCATCCCAGCGTGGCATCTTTGCATCATGCGCGCCACTGACCACCGCACGGCCAATCAAACCGGCGTAAAACTCATAGGCTTGTATCTGGAGCCGCAACAGCTCCTTATCAGTTACCGGCTGCGCCATATGCTACTTATCGCTCCTTCCCCCACAGGGGCGCATTGGTCTCTCGTTTGTCGCGCATACCATAACACAGTGGCGTCAGATCGTCAAGCGTTTCGCTACGTTTTGACAAGATTATTGATGGTTTCCCATTTTTGTGTGATACATGTGATACAGTGATGAGAAAAGTATTCCCACACAAACCGGCAGAACGACAGGACAACGGTAGAAACAACAGACTAGGATACCGCATATGCGCAACGCAGACGCCACGCCTTCAAGGGAATATGACCGCTCGCCACGTCATGCGCCTCTCACAGTCGCTCAACCATGTGGGCCGGTCGCTCTGCTCATCAGTCCACACGCGGGGCGGTTCGCGCGGGGCGAGATCAGCGGCGAACCGGTTCATCACACGGCTCATAGCGAGGCCGAGATAACTGCTGCAAAGGAGACAACACACCAGGCGCTTGCGCAGGCCGGCATTGAGGCGGCATGCAGCGCGCTGACGATTGAGGTAGGGCAGCCAGGGTTCGCCGCTCGCCAGATTGCGCTCTGGCGCGAACGGAGGTGTGTCGCGGTGGTGGCGGCAGGCGGCGATGGCACAGTGGGCGCAGCAGCGACACTCGCCATGCAGGCCGGGTTGCCGCTGGGCATCCTGCCGCTGGGGACATCGAATGATGTCGCGCGCTCACTGGGTATTCCAATGGATGTGGCGCTGGCGGCGCAGATCATTGCCAGGGGCAAGGCAGTTCCCAGCGATGTGGGACAGGTCATTCCCACTGGCGCATTGGCGCTCAATGAACAACTCCGGTTGGGCGAAGGCGACGAACTGGCGAATGAACAGACCGATGTGAGACGGCGGCTATTCTGGAGCAAGCTACGCCAACGGATTGTTCACTTCGAGCGGCGTGAACGCCACGCCTTGCGCAATTGGCTCAAGCATACCAACAAGCATGGCGCTGTTGTCGCTGAGGGAACGACAAAAGGTGGGGAGGTGAACGCGCCGCCGAGCGATCAAAAATATTTTCTGCATGCGCTGACGCTGGGTCTGAACGTCGAGTTTGCGCGGCTGGCCACCAGCGCCGAACGCCGACGCCAGTGGGGCGCGCTGACCTACGCCGCTTCGGCAATGGAGGCGTTGCAGCATGCCCGTTCGATCCGCCTGATCCTCCGCTTGCAGGGATACCAGGGCTATAGCGTGGGCAAGCAGTGGGCGCCGCCGGGGCGTGGCAAGACGCATGTGATCGATTGCCATGCGTTGCAACTAGCCATCATCAACCAGCCGGTTTTTGGAGGCGCGCTTCGATTCAATGTCCCCGGCGCTGATGGTTCGGATGGCCTGCTTGATTTCCTGTTGGTCGAGGCGCCGGATCCAGGCAGCCTGCGCGCGACGCTTGATCACCTGCTGACGAGGTTGGGCCGATGGGCGGGGAGACTGCCCCTCGTTGGGCGCCAGGGTGGCAAGGGAGCCCTGCATGAAGAAGAGGCTGAGCGGGCGGCCTTTGCGGAGCTGGCCGATGCGCATGGCGAGTTGATCGCGCCGGGGATTTCCCGGTTCCGCGCCCACGCGGTGGTCATCGAGACACCCGATGAACCGACGCCGCTGGATGTGACGCTCGATGGCGAAGTATGCGCGCATACTCCCGTCTTCACACGGGTGGCGTCTGCCCCATTGCATATCTTCGCGCCGGACACGCCAGATACAGCCAGTACCCCGGATACGCCAGGGGCGACAGAGGCGACAGCCGCCCATGAGTAGAGTGTATAGCGCAGGAAACGGTCAAAAACGCATAGAGCGGGGCCAATGCTTTCCGCTCTTCGTCTCATCATACGTATCTTCTTGATCTGACGTTAGATTTTGATCGTAATCGTTGATTGGCGCCTTCGCGCGGGCGCGCAGCCAACGAAGACAATAGACTGGTTCTCTACAGGTGAAACAACATAAACAGCATAAACAGCATAAACAGCATAACGAGCAAAGTGAAAACGCATCTCCACTGCCCAGGGTGAGGCGCGTGCGCAAAGGCGAACGAGAGCAAGATACACATGCCGCCGAAGGGATGCCCACCGCGAAGCTGCCTACGCCTGGATCGCCTGGAATGCACACCGCGCCATCGGTTGACGACGGCTCGCGAGCTCTACAAGCAGGGAAGGCGCCTGGCCGTGTGGAGCGCCGGACGAGCAGTACGAAACGCACACCATCATATACATCGTATACGCCGACTATCGAGGCGCTGGCGCTGGTGGAGGAATTTGCCGCGACGCAGCCCTACGCGCTCGATCCGTTCCAGCGCGAGGCGACGGCGCACCTGGCCAGTGGGCGCTCGGTGTTGGTGGCAGCTCCTACTGGAACTGGCAAGACAGTGGTGGCAGAGGCGGCCATCTGGCTGGCGCAACGGGCTGGAGAGCGGGCGATCTACACCGCGCCTGTCAAAGCGCTCTCCAACCAGAAGTTCCGCGACTTGCGGGCGCTCTATGGCCCAACACAGGTTGGCCTGATGACCGGCGACATCGTAGAGAATCCCTCGGCGCCCATCGTCGTGATGACGACCGAGATTTATCGCAATATGCTGCTCGAAGGATTACGCGCCGCCCACACCAGCGCCTCACATGAGGAACCATCCATAGCGGAAGAGGCTGACGCCTTGCTCAGCGCCATCACCCAGCGCGCAAGCGCCCCTGGCGGCGGACTGCGCCCACAGGCAGCGGCGCTCCCCTCTGCTGCGGATGTGGCCGAGCTTGCACGTCGCGCTCGTCTGGATGAGGAACTTTCGAGCGTGGGCTGCGTCATCTTCGACGAACTGCACTACCTCAACGATCCCGAACGTGGCCCTGTCTGGGAGGAGGCGATCATCCACTCGCCGCCGCATGTTACCTTCGTGGGGCTTTCCGCCACAGTGAGCAACGCCGACGAACTCCGCCACTGGATCGAGGAGGTTCACGGGCCAATGGCGCTAGTCTACCACGCCGAGCGCGCCATCCCACTCGAACACTACTACTTCCTCGACGACACGCTACACCTTGTGCAGAACGCGGCAGGCCAACGGGTGGAACGCTTCCCGAAGATCGGTGGCGAGGCGAAACTGGCGCGTATGTTCGGGCGTGGGCGGCGTTTCATTACCGGCAGCTATGGGCGCTATGGCCCAAATGCAGTTGGCGCGCCATCAGACGAAGTAAACGACGCAGGGAAAGCAGGCGAAGCAGGGGCCACACGGAACGTAGGGAACGCAGGGCCAGACGAAGAGGACGAGTTGCCGCCTGAGCATATGACACCACGCCCCGCCGAGGTCATCACGGCGCTGCGCAACGCGAATCTGCTGCCATGCCTCTACTTCTTGCCAGGCAGGCGCGCTGTGGAGGCTGCGGCGGATGGAGCGGCCACGCATCTGTTGGTGAGCCTGGAACAGCGTGCCCGGCTGGCCACCGAGACCCAGGCATGGATTCGCACGCTGCCACCCGAAGAGCAGCGGCTCGAACAGGCGCAACGGCTGCTGTTGCTCTTGCCGCGCGGCATTGGCTTTCATCATGCCGGGCTGTTACCTGCGCTGAAGGTGATGGTCGAGACACTGTTCGCACGCGGCGAGTTGAGGGTGGTATTTTCCACCGATACGCTAGCGCTAGGGATCAATATGCCTGCGCGGAGCGTGGTAGTAGGCAGCCTGAGCAAGTTCGACGGTATACAGATGCGCCTGATGACCCCCAATGAGTATCAGCAGCTCACCGGGCGCGCCGGTCGCCGTGGCATGGATGAGAAGGGAGCCGCAGTGATCCCTTATTCGCCGTGGGAGGCGTTCGAGCCATCGTTCGCGGCGTTGACCGGCCCGCTGGAGCCTGTGACCAGCGCCTTCAACGTGCGCTACAACACCGTGCTGAACCTCTGGCGCGCTGGTGACCTGGATCGGCTGCGCCATGCTGTCGCGGCAAGCCTGCGGGAGTACCAGCGTCACCGCGTCGCCGCATATGGCGCCGTGAGCCTGCGGCGTGGGGGAAGGAATTATTATGCGGAGGATGATGAGGACGACCTGCGGGCGTACTATGAGCCAGGCCATCCATCACAGAAACAGAAAGCAGGCAAAGGCGGCAAGCATGAGCGACGACGCGAACGCCAGGGGCCGGGCGCGCTGAGCAACGCTGCCACCGCCGAACTCAACGCGACAATCTATGTGATGCGCGCCTTTGGCTACATCGGGCGCGACGACGAGCTCACGCTGCGTGGCCGCCTGTTGCGCGCGATCTTCCATCCGGCGGGTATCCTGCTCTGCGAACTTATCCTGGGCGGCGCGCTCGATACGCTCGATCCTTCCGAGCTTGCCGAGGTGTTTAGCTGGTTCACCTTCGATAATGACCGTTCATTGCGCAATCTGGCGACGCTGCCCGATAGCTTGCGCCAGGTGCGGCGGATCGTCTACCGCGTGCTGCGCGATGTGCAGGAGTTCGAGGATAGCGAGGGGCTGGCGATGACGCCCGGCATCGTTGACGGCTTCCATAGCGTGGCGCTCAACTGGGCGCGCGGCTTCACGCTCGCCACGCTACTCAAGCGGATCGATCTGGCGGAGGGCGATCTGTTGGTCTCGCTGAACCAGACGATAGACCTGCTGCAACAGGCGCAGAGCGCGGTGAGCCAGGCGCTCGATGCGCGCGACCTCTGGCGGGACACATCGCCCACGCGATCTGGCAAAAGAGCCAATGCAGATGAGCGCCGTACCGCTCAGCAGGAGGCGATGCGCCAACGGCTCGAAGCGTTGCGGCCACGGCTGACGCAGGCGTGGCGGCTGATGCTGCGTGGCAGCGTAGCAATGAGTCGCGCGCTCCCCTCGATGACAGTGACGCCGTTGACTGGCGAGCCAGAGGCTGCCGTCTCAGCAGAGTCTTCCACAGAGGCAGAGGCGATACTAGACACTGGCGTATTGCCGCCAGAGCCGCCCGACGCGCCGCCGATCATCGCCGCCGAGGATAGCGACCCTATCGAACTCCAGCGCGAACGCGAGGAGGATGTGGTGGCTGAGGTCGAGGAGGTGATCGGCGATGATGAGGACAGCGAAGACAACGATGATGCGCGCTAAGCGACAGTATCAGCCGTTGAGCACGCGGTCGCGCTCTTCGGGAACCACCAGGGGCAGATATTCCTGGTGACGTTTGATGTAGCTCGCCATATAGGAGCAGAGCGGGACGACTTTCAAGTGGTGCGCGGCTGCCTCATCGAGGGCGTACTTTGCCATCTGGCTGGCGATGCCGCGTCCCTCAAGCTCCTTCGGCACTTCAGTATGCAGGTAGATCATGAGGTCGCTGTCGCGCTCGTAGGCAATCTCAGCGATTTTGCCGTCAGCATGCGCCTCGTAGCGGCTGGCGGCTGGATTGTCTCGTACTTCGATTTCCTGATTCATAGATGTATCCTTTCCTGTTAAGGGGTGGTATAAGATGCAAGAGCAGCAATCCGACGATACACCACTGACGCTAGGGAGTATCATTATCGCAACGGCTGATCCGGCACGGCTAAAGGCGTTTTATCACGAGGTGGTGGGCATACCCGTCAACGCGCAGGGCAGGCTGGTCAGCGGTGGACTGATTATCCATCCTGCATATCATAGCGAAGTCAAAGAGGCGCCCACGGAGCCATATCGGGCCATGCTGACGTTTGATACGACGGATATTCATGCGGCTGCGGCGAGGCTCAAAGCGCGTGGCGTCGTCTTCGTGCGCGAGCCAGAACGCGAACATTGGGGCGGATGGGTAGCAACCTTCCTCGACCCTGACGGGAACTACCTGCAATTGCTACAGCCCGCGCCTGAGTAGATCACAATTCCTATGGCGTCACGATCTTGAAGGCGAGGCGGCGGCCATATGTGCGTGACAGTGTGAACCACAGCCGCAACAGCGCATCCACCAGATCGGCCTGATCGCCCGCGCCCAGCCGAACGGGGCGATAGCCGACATCGCTTATCAGCGTCTCGACAGTTGGCTGACTACCATCTGCGCTCACATAGAACATATCGGCGGGGCCACCTGAGAATGTGGAATCTACAAAGTTTTCCCAGCCAAGTGTATTGAACGCCCGCGCATACTGCGCCGTTGGAGCGAGGCGCTGGAACGTGGCATAGCTGTTGAAGACCGGTTCGCCAACGCGATTGGCGACATCAATGACCAGTTTACCAGTCAGCGCGTCAGCGTTCACGGCGATGGTCTCGTCCATTGCTTTGCCAGGGATGGCGAAGACGACGACATCGGCGTCTGTGATGGCCTGGGCGACCGATGTGATGGTCGCTTTCTCGCCAACATCCGCTGTGAGCGCCTGCGCCTTCGCGCTCGTCTCAGGGTTCGCGACGCCAAACGCCACCTGATGACCCGCCGCGATCCAGCGTTTGCCAAGCGATCCGCCGATATTTCCGACACCCAACACCGCTATCCGTAAATTTGCCACTGCTTCTGCTCCTTTGTATGTTCCATGAGAGGATTGATCTTGTGAGGTCATGGTACCACATCACCCTCTGGCGTGGGCAGCCCGGCAAGCGCACGGGCGCGCTGGAATATTTCGCGTTCGGTCTGCCAGTCCACCTGTTTGTTAGGGAGCGTGGGGAGCGGCGTTTCGAGCAGCGCCGTCGTATGAGTCAGGCGGGGATCGCACAGAAAGGCTTGCATGCCAACCAGAGGGATCGTTCCCTCGCCCAGCCGCGCATGCACATCGCGATGGCTTGCCAGCGGCTCACGTGAATCGTTGACGTGCAGCGCCCGCACCCGCGCCAGGCCAATCACGCGGTCAACCTCATCGAGCGTGGCGCAGGCTCCCTCAGGTGTCCCAATATCGAAGCCCGCGCCCCAGAGATGCGCCGTATCCAGACAGACGCCCAGGCGGTCGGCGTAGTGTGGCAGCGCATCGAGCGCACGCGCAAGATGCTCGAAGCTGGCGCCCAGCTTGCCGCCTCCGCCGGTATCGTTTTCAAGCAATAAGAGCGGCTGGCTGTAAGAGGCTCCATCCACTCCGGGCGCGCCGTCAGTATCGTTCGCATTCTCTGCTGGCGCCAATGTCTGCGCAATGCCGTCAATCAAACGGGCGAGGCCAGCCTCGACGCCAGAGCCGGTGTGGCTGCCAATATGAAACACCACCGACTCGCCACCGATCCTGGCTGTGCGATCCAGCGTCGCGCGGAGCAGCGCCACGGATTGAGGGAAATAGTCGTCGCGCGGGGAGGCAAGGTTGATCAGATAGGCCGCATGGGCGACGAGCGCCGGATCGCCAAGCTCCGCGCGTGCGGCGCGCATCGCCTGCTCCTCGGCGAGATTATACGCGGGCGCCTGCCAGCTACGGGGATTGGTGACGAAGAGCTGCATCGCGTCGCCACCCATCGCCACCAACTGGCGCAATGCCTGCACTGGGCGCGACTCGGTAGGCATATGGCGGCCAAAGCGCATAAGATGTTTCCTTTAGCTTTTCAGATTTCGGGCGAACAGAGAACGCTGAACGATTTATGCGCCCTCGACAATGATAAAGTCGCCGGTCGCCGCGCCCGCGCGCACACGCTTGGCCGCCTCATATTCGGGTGAGAAATACCAGCGGCGCGCGTCCTCTACAGTGGGAAACTCCAACACGGCGATGCGCCGCTGTGGCCAGTTCCCCTCAACGCACTCCATCGCGCCGCCGCGCACGAGATAGCGTCCGCCATACTGAGCGACCGCAGCGGCAGCCAGCGGCTTATACTTCTCGTATTGTTCGGGATCAGTGACCAGCACATTGACAATCACATAGCCTGCCATTGGATGTCTCCCTTTTACTCGTGCGTTGGCTGCACAGGCGCCTGTGCGCCGACTGGCGCGACATCATACGTGGCGACGCCATTTGCTCCGCCAACATACACACGCTCGGTCATTCCCACGAAGAGGCCGTGATCCACCACGCCTGTGATGGCTTTGATCTGGCTGGCCAACGCAGCAGGCTGCGTGATGGCTCCAAACGCGCAATCGAGGATATAGGCGCCGCTCTCAGTAACAAATGGGAGGTTTGAGACGCTGTCCTGGCGGCGCAACGTCGGCTGGCAGCCCAGCGTGGTGAGTCTCAACGCGGTCTGACGCCAGCCAAAGGCCACCACCTCCACCGGAACGGCAACCGTCGTCCCGAGCGCCTGAACCAGCTTGCTCTCGTCAATCATGATCACGCGAAAGCGGCTCACCAGCGCCACCTGCTTCTCATGGAGCAGCGCGCCGCCACGTCCCTTGACAAGATCGAGCGTGGGCAATACCACCTCGTCGGCGCCGTCGAGGCTCATATCGAGCGTCCCTTGCAGGTCGTCAATCGCCAGCAAGGGGATGCCCAGGTCGTTCGCCAGCGCGGCGGTGCGCGCGGAGGTGGCGACGCCAGTGATACGCAAGCCACCACGTACCCGCTCGGCAAGCGCCGCCAGCATCAATTCAGCGGTAGAGCCGCTGCCCAGGCCCACTACCACACCATCGGGAACGCTGGCCGCCGCAGATTCAGCCGCCGCGCGCTTCCAGACCGTTCGATCATCGTCCGCCATATGTTGCCCTCCACGTCTCGTCTAGCGCCTCATATCGGCATTGCTCAGTAATTACATTACGCCTCACTATGGGACGGATAACCGTATCTTGCTTTTCTTCGTTACCCACTGCTTGAAATTGATCGAGGCTTTGTCCTTGTGTGTAACGAATGATCAGGTCAATCGCCTGGATCATCTCATCCAGAGAGATTTCCGCAGCCTTTGGCGCTTGGCGAGGGGAAGTCATAGCAAAGGCTCACAATCTGGTAAAATGTGTTCGCGCATGAGCGGGTGTGCTCGCGCGAGCTGGCGATCCGTAATACTATCAACACTTCTGCCTGTTGTATCTTCCAGGGCTTGCTGCAAGCGAATCAAGCCGAACAGCGTGACGCCTGGCTTGAGTTCCACGAGGAGATCAATATCACTGGGATCAGGATCGGCGAGAGGGCGATCTTCGCCACGCGCAAACGAACCAAATAAGCTGGCATGAATAACACCATACGCAGGCTGACGCAATATCTCACAGAGGCGTGCACGTAGCTCGGCCTTATCTGCCAGTGCCTGTAAAGGAATCGGCGGCGCCTCGGTAGCCACATGCTCAGTAGGTTGTTGCTGATTCGCCATAGCGGCTCCCCATTTTGTCCTTATTCCTCTGTTGAGAGCACGCGCCCAAAGTGGTGCGCGGTAATCTGCATGCGCTGGTTCAGATACAGGCGGTGCGCGTCGTGGCGCTGCACGCCTGAATCAAGGTGAAGCTGGTCGCAGCCTAGCCGCCGCGCCTCCTCATCCAGCCATTGCATTAGCCGCTCACCGTGTCCCTGGCGGCGATACTCAGCGCACGTGCTCAGATCATCAACATAGAGAAAACGTCCCCAAGCGAGGCTATGCAGCAAGCGAAAACCCGCAACCGCCACTGCTTCTTCGCGGCCCTCCACAAACGAGCCAATCAGGCGATAGCCTTCGGGTCGCTGGCGTGTGTTGATGATCTCGACCATGTGCTCGCGAGCGTCAAGGTGGGGACGTAGCTCAAGCAGCGCCGGATAGGCAAGATGTGTCTCCTGCTCGCTGAGCTCTCGAATGGTGGGCACGAGAGATACCTCCTGGCGCTTGGGCTGACGTAGCCACATGGTGGAAACGATACTGCGAGAAGAGAGACAATTAGCCTGCGCGAATCTGCCGGGCCAGCGCGCGGTCATGTTTCGCCTCGATGTAGAGCAACGGGAAGTCGCGGTGATATGTCTGTTCGAACTCACGCGCTTTCCGCTCGATGTAGTCGGCGCGGCGCTCGTGGGCAAGCGCATAGAGTGTGCGCTTGTCGGCCTCGCTCAGCGTCGTGTCGAGTGCGGACGAGAGCAGATAGGCCAGCACAAAATCGGGCTTGCCGCGTGCAGCGTAAGCGCGGGCCTGGGCCAGCGCATCGGCCCCCGTCGCCAGATCGGCGTTGACCACCTCCACCAACGCCTCGCGCGCCTGCAAGCCATATTGTTCAGAGAAATTCGGTTGGCTTCCAGACGATGGCTCACTCACATGATTGGCTGGCTGCTCGTTCTTTTCGTTCATCTGACCCTTCCCCTTGCTGATCGCCATTGCCTCTATAGTACCATATGAAAAGTTACGAACCTCAAGACGAAGAGACACGGAAAGCGACGACGACGCATGCGGCAACTCTGGGCGCCCTGGCGCATGACCTATATCACAGGCGATAGCGACAACGCAGAAAAGCAGAAGGGCAGCGGGTGCATCTTTTGTGATAAAGCAGCGGAAGACCGCGACGAAGAGAACCTGATTCTGGCGCGGGCCGAACGCTGCTTTGTCATCATGAATCTGTATCCCTATAACAACGGCCACCTGATGATCGCCCCCTACGTCCATGAGCCGGGCATCCAGCAGCTCGACGCGGCGACACTCGCCGACATCATGGCGACGGCGCAGAAATGCCTGACGGCGCTTGGCGCGGCGATGGGGCCGCAGGGCTACAATATGGGCATCAATCAGGGCACGGTGGCGGGCGCTGGCATCGCCGATCACATGCACCTGCATATCGTGCCGCGCTGGAATGGCGACACTAACTTCATGCCGGTGCTGGCCGATGTCAAGGTGATGCCCGATTTCCTACAGAACACCTACCGGCAGATTCGCCGCGAATTGGAGCCGTTGATGGCTGCTACATCTACAGCCACCCCTGGGAAAGCGAAGAAACCACATGCCAGACAGCCCTGATGACGATCAAGCGAATCAATTTGTTCGTCTGAACGCGCGCGTGATGGGTCGTGTGCAGGGCGTTGGCTATCGTTTTTTCGCCCAACGCCATGCCAGTGTGCTGGGGGTGCGCGGCTATGTGCGCAACCTGCCGGATGGCTCGGTGGAGGTGGTGGCCGAGGGAACACACGCCGCGCTCGAACGCTTCCTTGATGCGCTATGGGCCGGGCCGAATAAAACGGGCGTCAGCGAGGTGAAGGTGGCCTGGGAAGAGGCGCAGGGAACGTTCGTCGGCTTCCAGATTCGCTATTAGCCAGAAAGGCGCTATGATAACTTTGCAAGAGGAAGCTATGCGACGCCAGGCGGCCTATCCGCTGGCGGTTTGCCAGCGCGATGGGATAGAATATATTCGGAGAGAGTGCGGCAGACGACAACACTATTGAAGAAACACCCATCGTGACCCCATCGCCTTACGCGACAGGAAGAACGGATCGCAGTGGGTGTGATGGGGAGTTTATGGGACATTTGGGACATTCACTCAATCAAACGGAACAAATCAACACGCCCGACGCAGGCGACAGCCAGGCGGCCAGCGCGACCGCCGAAGAGACGACAACGACGACGGCGACCGAGAGTGCCACAACGAACGATACTGTAAGCGCCGAGATGGACGAGAGCGCCAAAGCGTTTGCGGCGCTTGGGCTTGGAGAGTTGACGCTCAGAGCCATCGCCGATCTAGGCTTTGGCGCGCCGACACCCATTCAATTGCAGACGATTGAGCCGATGCTCGCCGGGCGCGATGTGATCGCCCAGGCGCCCACCGGCACGGGCAAGACGGCGGCGTATGGCTTGCCGATCATCGAGCGGCTGAACGAGAGCGACCTCAAGCCTCAGGCGTTGATCGTCACGCCCACCCGCGAACTGGCGATTCAGGTGGCGGAGGCGATCCATGCCTTTGGCAAGTATCGCGAGGTGGTGACGATCCCGATCTACGGCGGCCAACCCTACGAGCGGCAGTTTCGCGCGCTGGCGAGGGGCGTGCAGGTAGTGGTGGGCACACCAGGGCGGTTGCTCGATCATCTGGAACGCAAGACGCTCGACCTGAGCAGCGTGCGTACCGTCATCCTCGATGAGGCCGACGAGATGCTCAATATGGGCTTCATCGAAGACATCGAGGCGATCCTGACGGCGCTGCCCAGCGAGCGGCAGAGCGCGCTCTTCTCCGCGACGATTCCGCCTCGCATTGCGCGGCTTGCCGAGCAGTATTTACACGACCCCGTCCGACTGAGCGTTGACGCACGCGAGGCGGTTGCGCCGCTGGTACGCCAGGTCTACTACGAGACGGCAGCCTACGCCAAGCCTGAGGCGCTGGCGCGCATCCTCGACCTGGAGGAGCCGGAGTCAGCGATCATCTTTGTCCGCACACGCCGCGACGCCGACACGGTGGCTGAACAACTCAATAGCATGGGCTATCTGGCGCAGGCCATCCACGGCGAGATCAACCAGTCGCAGCGTGAGCGTGTGCTCGAACGCTTCCGCGCCGGGCATACGCAATTGCTGGTGGCGACCGATGTGGCGGCGCGCGGACTCGACATCCCCGATGTGAGCCATGTCATCAACTATGACCTGCCTGTTGACGCTGAGTCGTATGTACATCGCATTGGGCGGACGGGCCGAGCCGGACAGAGCGGCGAGGCGCTGACGTTGATCACGCCGCGCGAACGCCGCCAGTTGCAGTTCATCGAACACGCCATCCACCGCCGACTCGAACGGCTGCGGCTGCCAACGCCAGCCGATGTAGCGGCGCGTCGCCGGGCAACCTTCCGGCAGGACGTGCTTGAAATCCTCGACGAGGGGCAGCTCGATCCGTTCCTGGCGCTGGTAGAAGACCTGGCCGACACCCGCGAGCCGGCCGAGTTGGCGGCGGCGGCCTTTAAGATGGCGGCGCAGGCGCGAGAGGCGCGTCGTCCTGGACATGGAACCTCGTGGTATGAGGCGCAGCCGGAGCCGCCAGCTCCGCCGGAACTGGAAACCCGTGAAAGCCGCGATGGACGAGAGGGGCGCGAACGCCGCCGCTGGGATGACATCCAGGAGGCAAGCTCCGCGCCATCGGGCAGGCGCACAGAAGGCTTCGAAGCGCCGCGCGGACGCCGTGAACGTGGCGAACGCCGTGGGGCCGGGCAACCGATGGCGCGGCTCTTCTTGCGTGTGGGCCGACGCGACGGCGTGCGCCCTGCTGATATTGTGGGCGCCATCGCGAACGAGGCGGGTGTGCCTGGAGATGAGATCGGCGATATTGATCTCTACGATACATTTGCGTTTGTGGAGGCGCCCGAAGCGCAGGCAGGCGCCATCATCTCGGCGCTCAACCGCACCACCATCCGTGGGCGTGACCCGCGTGCCAGCCTGGCCCGGCCCGACGAGCAATGGCAGCAGGACGCGCGCGACGGACGTGGTGATCGTGACCGCGACCGTCCGGCAAAGCGAGGACGCCCGTGGGAGCGATCCGAGGATGAGGAGGATCGCCACAGCAGCCCACGCGGCTCATTTGGTGGGCGGCGTTCCACCGGCGCGCCTGGACGCAAAGGCGCAGGCCGCACGTATAGTTCCTTTGCTGAGCGGCGCACACGGGATAGGCGATAGCCCCCACCCCTGACCCTTTCCTCGCTGCGGCAGAGGAGGGAAAGCGAAGACGGGCGCGGTCTGTCAGCCGACGCCCCTCTCTACCATTCATCGTCGGGCATGCTTTCATGTGTTTCTGCCCAGAGCTGGCGGATGACACGCCCGGCGACCTCGTAGCCAAAGCCGCGCCGCTGCAAGAAGCTTCCGAGCCGCGTGCGAAAAGTCGTGTAGTCATCGGTATGTAGACTACGTAGACGCTGGCGCGCGGCAAGCAACGCCTGCTCTTCGTCGCGGTCGGGATCGCTTGCCTCGGCGGCAATCGCGCGGTCTACGCCGTGCTGGCGCAGCTCCTGGGTGATGGCGCGGGCGGCGCGCGGACTGAACCGTTCACGTTGCTCGGCCCAGAAGCTGGCAAAGGCTGCGTCATTCACCAGGCCAAGCTGCTCCAATCGGTCGAGCACACGCTCGATCAGCGCCAGCCGCGCCTCCCTTGCGTCCGCCTCGCCCATCCCTTCTATTTCCTCACCAGTCTCAATAAGATCATTCCCACTGTTTGCCTCGGCGCCCGCTAGTTCATCATCTGCACTGTGCTCCACGTCGTTCTTTTGTCGCGTCCGTTGGCGCATGAATTGACGCCGTGATGGAGCATGCGTCGTGGCGCGCCTGGAATGTGAAGGCTTCGCGCGCAAGAGCCGCTGGCGCACCTCGGCGCGGCTGCGTGGACGCGCGCCCAGGAAGCGCAGCGCCGCATCAAACAGCGTTTGCTCTTGCTCTGCCACACGCAACCGCGCGATCTCGGCGTCGCTCAGCATGCTTCCAACGCTCAAGTTCTTGGCCAGCGCCAGCGAACCCGCCATCCCAAAAGCAAAGCGGCCATCCAGCCAGATGTTATAGCGGTCGGGATGGCGCGCTTGCGGCTCCATCCGCGTGATGGTGTGTACGTTCTCTGGCATTGATGTTTCCGCTTGCTCTGTATGGTATACTGGACGGGGTGCGGACGGGAGTGATTGGTTGGTTGGCTTCTTGTTCATGGCGTACTATTCCATCCAGTTGAGCGCAAAACGGAAGAGAGGTCAGGGATGTCGCAGGAACGCGGCAGCAGTATCACTACAACGCCCGGTCGCGCGCCCAGGCGGCGGCTGCTGTGGGGCGGCGTGGCGCTTGCCATAGTCATCGCGCTGGCGGTGGGTGTGTTCGTCGTCGTACAAACCGCCCAGGCGCAACTGGTCTACGCCCGCGAGGCGCCACGTATTCGCACGGTCTGCCAGCAGGCGGTGATCGCCGAGCGGCAGGCGCAGATACCCCCAGCCAGCTATCACGGCGGCCCTATGCGTGACGCCATCCAGCGGCAGATGCTCGCCAACGCGCAACAGACGCTTGGCAAGTGGTATACCAACCCTCAGCTTACTGCGGAGATGGCTCAGGCGCAACAGGCCATCTCCAGCGAACGGAGCGGCGCGTTTCATGTGCTGGACGCAGGCGCCGGAACGCTTACATTTTCGCAGATCAACGTCTCTGGCGCAACCGCCAGTGTGGCGGCGCAAGGTATCATATGGCTTTCGTTCACCGAGACACAAAGCAATGGAAGCGTTGAGAAGGCGTCGCCTCACAATCTGATGGATTTTACCTTCACGTTGACGCTGGTTCATGGGCAGTGGATGATCAGCGGGCAAATAACCAAGTTTGCGTCGGGCAGCGGGCCATAGCCCCCACCCCTGGCCCCTCTCCCGCCGCAACGGGAGAGGGGAACTTATAGGCAGGCTGGAGCGCCGGTTGCGCGATCCATTTTCTCAATGGCTATGCCAGCCAATTGGTACATACGTTCATGACAACGTGCTATACTGCGCTGACAACCTGACGAACGGCGCCGAAGTTGGATGCGCGCCAGTAGCGCCAACACAGACACATAGAGGAGAAACACCACATGCCCACACACGCAGCCAGCAGCTTCACCGTGAAAAGCTGGGATGAGAAACCTTACGACGAGCCGGAGGGTCAGCCAAAGCTGACTCGCGCCGAGGTGGTCTTCACCTATCACGGCAACCTCGAAGCCGAGGGACACGTCATCTATCTGATGTGCTATTCCAGCAACGGCATTGCCTACTATACCGGTCAGGAGCGTGTGACCGGGCGGCTGGGCGAACGCACAGGGAGCTTCGTCCTTCAGCACGTTGGCACATTCGAGGATGGCGTGGCACAGGCAACCGTCACAGTCGTCCCTGGCTCGGCGACGGGCGAGCTGAGCGGACTGATAGGCAGTGGTCGCAGCGTGGCAGGGCACGAACCACCAGCGGAGTTCACGCTCGACTACGACTTCGCCTGAGTGTTCGCCTGAGTCTGAGCAGCATAGCGCAATACTGCAAACGCCAACGTCACATCCAATGCCTCGTCGCCGTGGATGACACGCTCCACTAGCTCATCCCACGGCAGCATGACGACCTCGACGATCTCTTGTTCGTCGTGGGCCGGTTCGCCCGGTTGTGGCGCTTGGGCCACAAACACATGCACGCAATGGGACATCATGCCAGGAGCAGGATAGAACCTCCCAAGCGGTTGTAGCTCGCTGGCGACCCACACGTAGTCCATCTCGGCGCCGCGTGGCGTGCGCAGCCTATCGCGCATGACCGTGACGCGCTGCTGAAAAGCAACCTTCGAGGCCAGCATCTCCCAGCCATCTACTGCATCGCCTGGCAGGTATGCCTCCAAATACTCTGTTGCTCACCTATCTACACCTGATCTTGACCTTGAAGGCCATTTGACATCATAGATTTTTTCCTCTTCGACTTACATTTGGCGCCAACTTCGTGTATACTGAGCAAGAGATAAGTATGAGCATGGTTTAGCCTCCGCTCATCTCTGGAGATCGGAAAGAGGGATCTTCTGTATGCTTGATGTTGCAACTGGTATTGGCATCGGCCTCGGTATCTTCGGTTCTCTCACGGCTCTTGGTTCAATGATATATCAGCGAAGACAAACGCAACTCATGGAAGTAGGTCTCGAAAGAGCTTTGGAATCACCTGAAGGTGATTCAGGAACATCGCTTGAAAAGCGGCTTAGGATGATTATCAATAACCGCTTAAGCAGTTTCCGATCAAGAATGAGAGCAGAAATCAAGCAAGATGTTGACCCTCGCCTTACAGAGATTGAGCGCCTGTTACAAATCCCAACCAACGAGAGCGCCTTACATTTATGGCACGAAATAGCGACAAAGCAGGCTTCTCTCGACGCCCTTCTCAGGGATATACAGGATGCCCAACAAAAGATAGCAGCAATCGAGCAGCATATTGTGGAAGAAGCCGAAAGGACAAAATATGCTATGCAGATGGAAGGGCAGCGAATTTTGGAAGAACTTGTAGGAGCAAAGCAGGAGATAGACGCGACCGAGCAGCGTATAGTAGCTCAGTCAGGTAGATATGATAGCGCTATAACTGCGCATGGAAGTCAGATTGAGGAACTACGAAGCCGTACAGAAGACCTTCAAAAGGCTCTTGGTTCCGAAGAAAATACTCGTGTTGTTCTTCGCCTAATTGGTCAGCGTTTAATGGAGTTATCAAATCAAGGCTACTGACCCACGCGCTTTACCAACAGCGGCGACTGAGGGGTCACAGAGCCAGCGCGCCAGGGCGGCCAGGGGCTGGCATGGGAAAGCTGGCTGGCAACGCGACCGTGGGGCTTTCGCGTTGGGGACATCACGGCAGACGTCTACCTCTGGCATGGAGAAGAGGATAACATGGCGCCGCTCTCGATAGGGCACTATCTCGCCCGCGCCATCCCCAATTGTCATGCGACATGTTATCCCAACGAGGGACACGATCTCAGCAAGCATATGGAGGAGATGCTGAAGACGCTGGCCGAGGGGGAATGAAACGTCGGTAGGCTGGGATGTAGCTGCGTAGATCCACGCCGCCCAGGAGTGCGGCGCTACGGGTGGGTATTCGTTGCCCGGCGTGCAAGGTGTAGATTCGGCCAAACACGCCGCCAGAGACGGCGGCGGTAGGGGATGTCTCGCGTCGCTATCTGGTATGCTGACGTGGAATAGGGGAAATGCTTGCGCGCTGGCGCGCGGTCTGCCAGAATATCTTTGGAAGCGAAACGACAGGGCACAACAGGCGAGAACGATAGGAAGCGTATGGCGAGCAAAAAGCGTGGCGGCGCGGTGAGTACAATGAGCAGAGAAAACAGGGCGCATGGTGGAGGTTGGAGGCAACCGCTCATCAACACCTCGCGGCGTGTTTTCTGGCTGATGTTCCTCATCAATGCGCTCAACTACCTCGACCGGCTGATCATCGTTGCGGTGGGGCCAACGCTCAAAAGTGAGTTTCACTTGAAGGACAGCCAGATCGGTCTGCTCAGCAGCGCGTTTCTGCTGGTCTATACGCTCTCCGCGCTGCCGTTGGGCATGCTGGCCGACTGGAGCTTCCCCCGCGCGAAGATCGTCGCGGTTGGCGTCGCCTTTTGGAGCGTGATCAGCGGAGCCAGCGCCTTCGCCGGGAACTTCGCCTCGTTGTTCATCACGCGGGCGCTGGTGGGCGTGGGCGAGGCCAGCTACTTTCCGGCAGGCACGGCGCTCCTCAGCGCCTACTACGGGCTGGAAAAGCGGGCGCGCATCCTGGGCCGCTGGCAGGTGGGACAACTGCTGGGCGTGGCGCTGGCCTACGCGCTGAGCGCCGCCCTCTTCGTCTGGCTGCCCAGTCACCTGGCCTGGCGCGTCGCCTTTTTGGTGGCAGGGCTGCCGGGGCTGGGACTCGCCATCGCCATGTGGTTCGTCGCCGAGGGGCCAGCAACGCCTGTAGATAAGCCGCCGCGCGCCGCGCGGCCATCCATAGACGAGGCGCCTGCAAGCGAATGGAGCAGCGGCGGGCTTGCGAACCTGCGGAATCATCTCGCGCGTGTCCTGCGTATCCGCACGGTCTGGGCGGTCGTCATCTTGCAGGCGCTTGCGTTCATCGTCATCACGCCCTGCATCGCATTTCTCACCATCTATCTGCGGTCGCCACGTGGCCCGTTTCATCTGGGGGCCAGCGGCGCGGCTATCACTTCTGGGCTGATCGTCGTCGGCGGGGCGACCGGCGCGGCGCTTGGCGGCACGCTGGCGGATCGCCTGGGCGCGCGCTATACGGGCGGGCGTGTGCTGGCAGTTGGCGTCAGCTTCGCGCTAGCCGCGCCGTTTCTGCTGCTCCTGCTGATCACCCATTCCCTGTCGGTCTTCCTGCTCACTGGAATCATCGCCGTCTTCGCGCTGAATCTGCAATCAGGCCCGCTAGCTGCCATGCTGCAAGATACCACGCCAGCCGCCATGCGCGGGACAGCGGTCGCGGTGGCTAACCTCCTCGCACACCTGCTGGGCGATGTGTGGGCGCCTGGAGTGGTGGGCGCAATCTCCACCGCGCTGCACGAGCGCGAGGCCATTGCCCTGTTGATCGTCTGTCTGCCCGCGCTGCTGGTGGGCGCGTTTGTCGCGCTGCCTGCCGCTCAGACGTATGCGCGCGACCTGAACGATCTCGGCGCTGCTCCTAACATTTGACATAACGATATATTGATTTGACTTGAATTGGCGCCGAAGCAGGCGATATATCGCTTGCAAAGAGTATCGCGCCTATGCTACACTCGTTGTGTTATGCGTTGTTGCTCCGTATGCGGTACGCTCGGCGTGATCTCACTCACTGGCGGCAGACCCAAACCGGCGGAGGCAAACAACGCGCGCCTGAGACAAGCTGCAAGCGCGTGGGCTGTTTCCGCGTCGCTCGGTCTCCCCAGGAGCCCGCATCCGCAGGCGCGCCAGCATGTGCCCCCTTTCCTCAGAAATTGTCGCGAACGACAGGTATCGCCAGTTCTCTAGCGAGTGGCAACGGGGCGCGCTGGCCTGTCGCGTGTTCGCGTGGCCCTGCCTCAACGCAACGCAGCGTTGTCTACTCGGCCTCTGGTTGGCCAGGTTTAGAAGGAGGGGCATAGGCTCGTGAACAACATCAACCCGGTTATGTGGTGGCTAGCGGCGCCAATCGGCGCCAGCTTCATCGGCATTGGTTTCGCCGCCTATCTTGCGCGCTGGGTATTCTCGCAAGACGACGGGACGGCGGCAATGCGCAAAGTGTCGGGAGCCATCTTCGAGGGCGCGCAGGCGTTCCTACGACGGCAATATCAAACGATTGCGTTGCTGGCGCTGGGAACTTCCGTCGTTATCGGCTTCCTGCTCGCCATTCTGACGAACATCGCGCATACCAGCACTGATCCCGCCTGGATCGTTGGTATCCGCACGGCGCTGGCGTTCCTGTTCGGCGCGTTTTGCTCAGGGTTGTCGGGCTACATCGGCATGCAGGTGGCTGTGCGCTCGAATATTCGCACGGCCAGCGCGGCGCGTCGTGGATTGGGTGATGCGCTGCGTATCTCGCTGTGGGGCGGCGCCGTCTCCGGCTTCCTCGTGATCACGCTGAGTCTGCTTGGCGTAACGATTGTCTATGTCGCCGTTGGCGGATTGGCGAACCCGTTGAACGCGCCGTTCGCGATTGTCGGCTATGGCTTTGGCGCCAGCTTCGTTGCGCTCTTCGCGCAGCTTGGCGGCGGCATCTACACCAAGGCGGCTGATGTGGGCGCCGACTTGGTGGGCAAGGTTGAAGCGGGCATCCCCGAAGACGACCCACGCAACCCCGCTGTCATCGCCGACCTGGTGGGCGATAACGTTGGCGACTGCGCAGGCCGAGGCGCCGACCTCTTCGAATCCACCGCCGCCGAGAACATTGGCGCGATGATCCTGGGCGCCTCGGTCGCCATCACGCTGGCGGGGGCTGCGGGCGCAACACACGCCAATCCATCCTGGGTGATTTTCCCGCTGGTGGTCGTCGGCCTGGGCATTATCTGCTCGATGATTGGCTTGTTGTCTGTGCGCACCTCAGGGATGACCGTCACTGGCGATCAAAAGCCAAGCGATGTGGTGCAGAACCGTCTGAATGGGGGCTTTTACCTCACCTCGTTGCTTGGGGCGATCTGCATCTTCGGCGCCGCATATTTCCTGCTGGGCGGTGAAAGCAAAGATTGGTGGCTGTTTGGCATTGCCGGACTGATCGGCATCCTCAACAGCCTGGCTTTTGTGTTCATTACGGTGTATTACACCTCTGGCACGTATCGCCCTGTACGCGAGATCGCCGAGGCGTCGAAGACGGGCGCTGGTACGACGATCATCTCTGGGCTGGCGGTTGCCTTTGAGAACACTGCCTTACCTGTGCTCTCAATTGTGCTCGCGCTGGGTATCTCGTATTACCTGGGCACGCTGACCGGCCTCGGCAGCCACGGTATCGTCAGCGTCGGCGGCATCTACGCCACAGCGGTCGCGACGATGGGCATGTTGATGAGCGCGGGCTTTGTCCTGGCGATGGATACCTTTGGGCCAATCACCGACAACGCAGGCGGCATTGTGGAGATGAGCAATGCGCCGGATTCGGTGCGCAACATCACCGATGCGCTCGACGGCGTCGGCAACACCACAAAGGCGCTTACGAAGGGCTATGGCATTGGCACGGCGGCGCTGGCGGCGTTCCTGCTCTTCAGCGCCTATCTTGATACGGTGGCGCGCGGAAACAATAGCTCGGCCAAGCTCAATCTCGCCGCATATAATGTCGACCTGGCGAACCCGCCGATCTTCATCGCGGCGTTGCTCGGCGCGATGTTGATCTTCCTCTTCAGTTCGTTTGCCATTCGGGCGGTCAGCACGGCAGCGCAGGCGATGATTCAGGAGGTGCGCCGTCAGTTCAAAGCCAACCCGAAGATCATGAAGGGCGAGGAAGCGCCTGACTATCGCACCTGCGTAGACATCAGCACGCGCGCGGCCCTGCGCCAGATGATTGTGCCGGGGTCGCTGGTCGTCGCTATGCCGATCATCGTCGGCGCTGTGCTTGGCCCCGAGGCCGCCGCCGGTTTCTTAATCGTCGGCACGATTGGTGGCATCCTGATGGCGCTGGTGATGAACAATGGCGGTGGCGCCTGGGACAACGCCAAGAAGTACATCGAGGCGGGCTACCTCAAAGACGACAGGGGCAATCCGCTTGGCAAGAAGTCACCAGCGCACGACGCGGCCGTGGTGGGCGATACGGTGGGCGATCCCTTCAAGGATACCGCCGGACCATCGCTTCACATCGTGATCAAGCTGCTCGCCACGATCACGCTGGTGCTGGCGCCGCTCTTCATCGCGCTGCATCCATAGGCTCTCTCCCTGCTCCTTCCCCAGTGAGGGAGGGAATCTGGACAGCGAGGCGGGCGCGTGACCTGCCTCTGCCACACAAGTACCGCCGTCTCAGGCGGCGTGTGGGGCTGGTTCTGGAACATCTTCCAGGGCCAGCTTTTTTATCGGGTGGGTGAACTTCATCTCATTCTTGCGCCGAACGGTGTACCCACCATCGAAGAAAGGAAACGGCTATGCTACCAGATGAGGTTTTAGCCTGCGAGACGCGCCAGCTGAGACGGCGGCGGTACTCAATTTATGGGCAAGACTCGTTACGCAGAGCGAACGCTGTTTCGGGCAAGGATCACACGCCGCCCAGGAGCGCGGCGCTACGGCAGAGAACTTCTGCTTACTCGGCGTCGGTTATATCCTTGCGGGCGAGATGGAACGGCGAGGCGGGATCGTCCAGCAGGAGGTGGAGCAGGTGATCGCTTACCTCTGCGTCGGTGGGGGTGGCCGCATCGAGGATGCGCTGGCGTGTGGCCGCGTCGAGGTCGCGCATGGGATCCCACCCGTAGCGTTTCATGTTGACGCGCCCGGCCTCGGTGAAAACGATGCCTTCCTGTTCGAGCAATTGGCGCATGCGTCCGCGCTGACCAAAGGCCCAGCTGCCGGTGAGTTCACCCTTCGCGTTGATGACCCGTTGCGCAGGAACGCTCGCCCAGCGGGGCGACTCGTTCATGATCCAACCGACCATGCGTGCGCCATGAGGATACCCCACCGCAGCGCCTAGCCAGCCATAGGTGGTCACGCGCCCGGCGGGGCACGCGAGCACAAGCGCATAGACACGCGCTGCGATCAGGGCCGCTTCTGCGCGTGAAAGAGGAGGTGTGGCGCTTGTCGTCTCGCGTGTCTCGCGCGCCGCTTCAGGGGTAGTTTCGTCGGCCATTGTGTGCGCTCCTCGGCTGACTTGCGTATTCGCTGCTGGAAAGCATGTTCCACAGGCAGTATATCACAAGAGCGGAAGAGCGCGTAGGGCTTTTCTCGCGACGCCTATTGTCCAGAACTGGGACGAGCGCCGCCCAGGAAGAGCAACGCGCCGCCAATGATGGCGATCACGACTCCGGCGCCTGCGATATAGGTGCTGGCGCTAGGAAAATTGATGACATGCACCTCATGATTGATGAGACCAAAGATCAGCACAAGCACGCCAATCACAATCAAACCATAACTTGCTCCGCGCATGGATGATACCTCCTGATTGAATTATAGGCGAAATAAGACCGCGACAAGCACAGTCGCCGCAGCGCGCCATATGGCGCTGAATACCGCCTCCCATATTCCTTAACGCCGCATCTATAGGCGTAGGGATATATGCCGAGTACGAGTATATGAAGGATCGGCCTGTATTGTCAACAGCGCCGCGCTTCCATGCTACACCCAATTCCGCGAAAGGCGCCCGGCCTAAGCGCCAAAACCACGCAAAATCAGGTGTATACCTGATGAAGCGGGCCAGATAATCGGGTACACTGTACTTTAACCGCTCGTCACAGCGAGAAACTACGTGCGCCCTTTTGCAGGGAGTATGATAGGTGATGAGCGATGTGATAGGCGGTCTCATCCGTCCATATGGGTGAGGGGAGTTGCATTCGCCGCACGCTTCTGGTACGATCAAACGCTGTAGAGGGTTGACGGAGCAGAAAGCGCCCAGGCGACGGAACTGTTGGCACGCGAGATGCGCGCATGCACTTTTGGCAGTAGCGATTGCAATAAGCGTGAGCGGCATTCGTAGCGCCACCCCACTATATGAAGTTATCAGTATTCGCAGATTCCAACCACAAGCGTATCCTACACAGGCTGCGCAATCCGCAACTGGCCGAGGAGGCAGCGTAGTGAGTACGACGAATCGGAGCCTGGTTGACCGCACATGGTCAAAGGTGACGGAGAGCCAGGTCTGGCGCTCGATTTTCCGGCATGGCTACCCGGATACGCCGCTCAATCAGTCCCTCGTGATGATGGGCAACGTGTTCCTGCACCTGCATCCGGTGAAGGTCAGCCGCAAGGCAATGAAGATTACCTATACCTGGTGCCTGGGCGGGTTGTCGTTCTTCCTGTTCCTGGTGTTGACGATCACGGGCGTCTTCCTGATGTTCTACTTCGTCCCGGATCAGACCATCGCCTACGCCAACATTCAGCAGATCCAGAGCGCGGTGGCGTTTGGCAACCTGGTGCGCAATATGCACCGCTGGGCGGCCCATCTGATGGTGGTGACAGTCACGCTACATATGATTCGCGTCTTCTACCATGGCGCTTATAAGCCGCCACGGGAGTTCAACTGGGTGATCGGCGTCGCACTGTTCCTGACCACCTTGCTCCTCAGCTTCACCGGCTACCTGTTGCCGTGGGATCAGATCGGCTACTGGGCGATCACCGTCGGCTCGAACATGGCGTCCTATGCGCCGATCTTCGGCACGGCTGCGCATAACTTCCTGACGGGCCAGCCGGTGGGCGTGGGCCAGCCAACGTTGATCCGCTTCTATACGCTGCATGTGATCGGCTTACCGCTTGCTGCGGCGATTCTGATGGCCGTTCACTTCTGGCGCATTCGTAAGGATGGCGGCGAGGCAGGGCCACCACCGCCGTCCCGCCGCGAGATCGAGCAGGCGCGCGCCCGGCAGGCCGCCGAGCGTGAGCCAGTCGCCTCGCTCAGCTAACATGGCACGCCGCCTCGTCTATTGCGGATGGGGTGGCGTGTGGGCGTCTCCCATCGTTTTAGAGAGCGAGAGCGCGCGAGACGCTTTAGCCGTTATCATAAGCGCGCAAACGTAATTGTGTATGCTGTCCGTGCCAACCGTGTTACAACTGTGTTATCGGCAGCCCAAAACGGGAGCGAAAACATGACGACAACCGAACCGAGACCGGCGACAACTGAACCAAGACCAGCGGCAACCCAGAAGCGTTACCGCACGCTGGCGGTGGTGAAGCAGGAGGCGGTGACGCGCGTCGAGAAGCAGCTCGAAGATTCCGTCTTCGTCTGGCCGCACTTGCTGGTGCGTGAGTTCCTGGCGGCGATGCTGATGACGGTTGTGCTGACGATGGTCTCCATCGTGATAGACGCGCCACTCCGTGATCACTCGAATCCGAACCTGACGCCCAGCCCTGCGAAGGCGCCGTGGTACTTCCTAGGGCTGCAAGAAGAGTTGCACTATTTCCCGCCGACGGTGGCCGGTGTGCTGCTGCCGGGCTTTGTGCTGGTGGCGCTGGCGATATTGCCCTATGTGGATCGCAACCCCAGCCGCGCGTTTGAGGATCGCAAGCTCTCCATCGCGCTGTTCACCATCTTCGCACTCTTCTTCGCGGTAACAGTCCTGGAAGGCAGCTTCTTCCGCGGTGTTGGCTGGCAGTGGATCTGGCCCTGGCAGAACATCTACTTCGACCTGTAGACCTAAGGAAGGCATGTTGAGATGGCGATACGATCAGACCGCACGCCACAAGAGTACGAGGTGCTGACTGGCGGCGGCGCGGAATCGGCGGAGTTGGAGCACAAAGGGCTGAGTCGGCGTCAGTTCCTCAGGCGCGCTGTCGGCGTAACGGTTGGCATCGTCGGCGTCGAAGCGGTAGCAGGCGCGCTCTATATGCTCTACCCCAATCTCGCCGGGCAGTTTGGCACAGTGATCTCGCTCAAGAACAAGACCACCTATGTCGGCGCGCAGCAGAAAGACTTTGCGCTCGACCAGAAGGGCATGTTCTACGAGCCGGACGCGAAGTCCTATATCATGCACCTGCTCCCCGGTGGCAGCACGAAATTCCTGCTGGGCGGCACGAATTTGCAGAATGCCTTCACGGCGGAGGACTGGACGGTGGATAGCGATGGCTCCTACTGGCTGGCGCTCTACCAGGTCTGTGTCCACCTCGGCTGCAAGGTACCGTTCCGCGACGATTGCAACAGCTTCAAGTGTCCGTGCCACGGTTCGCACTACAACATCGACGGTGAGTATCTCGACGGCCCGGCGCCGCGCAGTCTTGACCGCTTCCCTCTCGCCTTCGACAAAAGCGGGACGGTAACGGTGGATACGGGCAAGCTGAACCAACGCGTCGAGCGGCCTGATCCGACCACACGCATCTTGCAGCCACCGGCGGGTGTCTGCTCGGCTTCGTAGGCTGACCTGAAGCGCACTGTCTGGCCCACAACGATGTACGGTGGGCAGGCGAACTGCAAAACTATCGTAGGTTGTGAGGTTGGCGTTTTCATATGGAGAATACACGTAATCCTGGGCTGGTCGTCATCTCGATAGGTATCGGGCTGGCCGTGATCTTTGCCTTGATGGGCGTGACCGGCGGACTCAATCCGTCAAACCTGGCCTATGGGCTGGCGGTGGTCTCGGTGGTGGTCTCGGCGCTGATCTATATCTTTTACATGCGCGCCAACGCGGTGACGAAAACCGGCTACGCAGCCTTGCTCCTTGTCATCGTGACAGGGCTGATCATCCCCTTCTTGGCGTTCTCGCAGCCCCAGGCGCAGGCCAACGCCCAGGCGCAGCAGTACGACCTGACGCTGAAACGGGGCGCTGCGCTCTTTGGGCAATACTGCTCGACCTGCCACGGCTTCCTGGGGCAAGGCCTCAACGGACCGCAACTCAACGACAACAGCGCCGTCAACAAGCTGAGCGACCAAGACCTGACGCGCATCATCTCCGGCGGCATTGCCAATCCCAGCGATCCCAGCAAGCTGCTGATGCCTGCCTGGCTCAATACCTACGGTGGTTCGCTGACTCAGGACGACATCACCTATCTTGTTGCGCTGATCCGCTCGTCCGATCCGCAATATCGCTCGCTCAATCACCTGGAGAACGTCAACGGCTTCGATTACGTCTTCCAGTCATTGACCAACCCCACGCAGATCGCCGAGTATGAAGCGCAGAAGAAGGCAGGCAACGGGCCACAGAAGCCGCCCGCCACGTCGTTCGTGGATCTGAGCAGCCAGAAAACGATCACCATCGAGGCGGTGGATGACGCAAACAATCCTTCCGGTTTTGGCTGGCAGATCGTCGGGCATCCGGGAGTCTCAAACGTCATCATCGCGCCAGGCACCGTTGTCACCTGGGTCAACCATTCATCCGGCTCAACACCGCATGACGTGGTCAGCCAACCAAGCGCCGCCGGAACCGGGAAGTTCCCCGACTCCGCGATCATGGCGCCGGGCGCTCCTGGTTACAGCTATACCTTCACCAAAGCCGGTGACTATCCCTTCATCTGCGGCATTCACCCTGCCATGACCGGATGGATCACTGTCAAATAGGTTCGGAGCCGCGTGTTGCGCGTTGGCCCTTTGCTGGCGCGCACACGCCTAGCCTGTTCCGATACGGTCTTTTTCGATCTCGTACAAATTCATTGTCTTCACTGAAAGGGAGCACGAGCCATGCAAGTGTCAGCGGCGGCGCCCCAACGCGAACATGAGCAGCCGATGTCATGGGCGCGGGCGACCCTGATCGCGGTGGGATTCTTCTTTATGGCGGCGATCCTGATCGCTCAGGTTCCCGGCTATTTCTTCAACATTAGCACAAACGCCAAGCTCGCGCTGATGGAGCAGGGGTTTCTGGCGTTGGGATTGGTCAGTGTCGGGTTGGGTGTGCTGGCCTTCGAGATCTCCTTCCTATATGACCCTAAGCCGCTGATCCCCTGGCCGCTCTTTGGTCTGGTTGGCGCGGCTATCACAGCAGTTGGCGGCTTCTTCATCTATCAGGTGACGACGGGCGCCTGGCATGAGTTTCTGCCCGACGCGGTAACATCAAGCGCAGTTGTCAATGGCAAACAAACGGTGACGACCACCTACTGGCCCGATCCACATAAAGCCTACCTGTTCAATCCTATCTGGTTTCAACCACAGAGCATTGATCTTGCGGCGGTGGGCGAGATTGGTCTGTTCATTGGGTTGGGAATGCTCGTTATTGCCTTGCTCAATCCTGTGGTGCTCAGTGGGCGGCTCAATGGGTTGGGACGCACGATCATCACGCGCGTCTGCATCACTGCGTCGCTGGCGCTGGTGGCCTATTGGCTGACCATCTACACCTTTGCGCCGATTGTCTTCAACCCCAAGAACTTCGTCAAAGGGGCGATTGGCAACGTCATGCTCTTTGCGGCGCTGGGGCTGGCGCTCTTTGCGCTGCTCGTCTGGCTGCTGCCGACGATGGTCAACGCACGGGCGCAGTTCATGCCGAGCGTCTATCTGCACGGTGTGGTAGGGCTGCTTGGCAACATCGGTATCCCGCTGCTGGTGATCTGGGCAGTGGTCTATCCGCTGGTGTTTGTGATCCATAAAGTGGACAGCCAGCAGTTCTGGGTGCAGTGTTCGCAGGTCAGCAACATCCCTGGGAGTTGTACCTTCACGCCGTTTACCGGCTATATCATCTGCGCGATTGTCTTCAGCATCCCTTTTGGCCTCTTCATGATGGGCCTCTACTTCTGGAGCACACGCCGCAATAGCATCGTGCTGGCGGGCACGTTCGCGCTGGTCTGGATTGGCCTGGGCGCGACGGTTATCCACGTGAGCGACCCCACACAGACGCCGTTTGGTCTGCTGATCGCCACGAGCATCGCCATCCTGGCGTTCGTCTGGACGTGGGGCACACAGCGAGAGTTCGCACCGACCGCCGCCGAGCAGCTTGGCTGTGTCGGCCAGTGGCTCGTGCTGGGCACGCTGCTGCTGATCTATCTGATGGGATTCTCGCTGCTCTCGATGCCCTCATTCTTTGAGATCGAGGCGCTGGCGCTCTTCTATCAGCCCGGCCCGGGCGGTCTGCATGACGCCTTTTGGGGCTTACTCTTGATGGGTGGGCTGGCTGCGTTGCAGTTTACGATCCTGACTCAGCGCCGCCCGATGAGCAACCTGCGCAAACTCTCGTTGTGGTCAATGCTTGGCGCGGCGACGCTTGAAATCATCGCGGCGATTCAGGGCTTCCACAACAATGTGCTTGTGCAGGGTGTGAACGCGATGGAAGGTTCGCATGCGCTCTTCGTCGGCGCGATCATCTTCGAGATCATCGGCATTGCCCTAGCCTTCTATGGAGCCGTCCGCGCGCGTGGCGTCTTCTCCGCCTGGCCCATCGCCATTGTGTTGAGTCTGCTGGTGGGGATTGGCGTGGGCGTTGTCGCCTACAACCTACCGATCCCCTATCCCGAGCTGGTGGTGCTTGGCTTTATGCTGGCGATGGTGGGCGCCGCAGCCTACGACGCCGGAGGCCCCGATCCCGTTCCGGTTGACAGCTATGCCGCGCTGCTGCAAGGGCCAGCATGAGTCCGTTGACCTAACCCCACCGTCCCTTCATTAGCCCCCTTCCCATTGATGGGAAGGGGGTGTTTTTTGTGGGGGGGGGTGAAGCGGAGGTTCGGCGGACTGCGCCAGGCCCATCATCCATTGGGCAAGCGATGGGTCGATCTGCCGAATCTCGTTCCATTCCGCTTGAAAGGCGCTGGAGACCTCGTTGCTAATCCAATGGAGTCATTCAACTTGCCAAACATGCCTGGTCACATGCGCTGGCTAGCTTTCCGTCGCGTGTGGTAACATGCTGAGAGGCAAAGAGAAGGAAGCGGCGCAACCATGTGGCAAGAAATTCAGCGAACCCCTGGCGATTCCACCTGGGCGCAGGAGATTCTATGGGGCTGGGATACGACGCCTGGGATTGTGGGGCTGTGGGTCGAGCGGGATGGGCGCGTGATCCGCTGGCGACGCCTCCCGGAGACCGGCGCGCTCACGCGCGAGCACACGCGGTTTCGCCCCTGGGCGGCCCTGCCCACGCTCGATGGGCTGTACGCGACCGATGCGCCGCTGCTGTTTCACCCAACCATCCACACTAACGGCGACATCGGGTCAGGCGCCCCACAGGCCAACACGACCAGCGATCAGGCGATCTGGGTACAGCATCTCACCGGCCCAGGCCACCTGCGCTACCTCGTCAGCGCAAACCACGCCGACACGCTGGAACGCCTGCTCCGCCGTGCGCTCTCGCATACGCTAGGGCATGCTGTCGAGCGTCTGAGCGCGGTTGACCCCGATGATCTGCTCTGGCTCCCCTTTGAAGAACAATACCTGACGCTCAGCGGCCAGGTCTATTTTCGTGACCTGCAGTGGGATGCCATACACCGGCTCGCCTTCGACCTCGAAACCGAGGGACTCGACCCTGCGCGCCATCGCATCTTCCTGATTGCCCTGCGCGACAATCGCGGGCTGCGCTGTACGCTGGATGTGGCGGAGGGGCAGGCGCGCGGGATGGCTCCGGACGCCGCCGAGGCCGACCTGTTACGCCGTTTCGTCGCCCTCGTGCGCCAGCATGATCCCGATGTGTTGGAAAACCACAACCTCGCCGGATTCGATCTGCCCTTCCTCATGGCGCGCGCCACGCATTTAGGCGTACCATTGGCCCTGCAACGCCCAGGACTGCCTGCGCCGTACTTCCGGCGGGCGGCGCCCCGGCGCGCCTGGGGAGGTTGGGGAAGCTGGCAATCCGCTTCCGGTGAAGAGCATGCAGGCGACACCGCTTCGAAGAAAAACGATGAAACCCGGCGCGGGCGGCTGGTGATCCCTGGCCGCGAGATCATAGACACGCTGGACGCTGTGTGGCGCTACGATTTCTCCGCGCGCTCATTGCCTGGGCATGGCCTCAAAGCCGTCGCGCGGGCGCTAGGGGTGGCAAGGCCAACGCGCGAATATATCGAAGGCGCGGAGGTGGGACATGTCTGGCGGAGCGATCCCGACCGAGTGCGCCGCTATGCCCTGGACGACGTGGACGAGGCTGCCGCTGTCAGCGCGCTCTTGGGTGGCCCGGCGTTTGTGCTGGCGCAGATGGCTCCCCGCCGCTATGAGCGTGTCGCCGAGGCCGGACCAGCCACGGGCATTCTCGATCCCCTGATCGTTCGCGCCTATCTGCATGCGGGCGCGGCCCTGCCCGCCTATCGGCCCAATCGGGCGCGCAAAGGAGAGCCAGCGGACACGGAAGCAGGCCTAGACGCAGATGGGAACGATGCTTTTGTGTCTCTGGCGCATCCTGGCGGGGATGAGGAGGGCGATGAGGTATCCATGTCGCACAGTGGCGGGGCAACCTATCTCTTCGCGGCAGGCGTCGCCCGTCAGGTGGTCAAGTGCGACATCGCCAGCCTGTATCCCTCGCTCATTCGTCAGCATCGCATCGCCCCAGCCCGTGATTCGCTTGACGTGTTCCTGACGCTGGTGGATCTGCTTGTAGAACAACGGTTGGCCGCCAAGCGCGCAGGACAACAGCCAGGCATAGACGCAGTGGCGCGCAAGACCCAGGAAGGGATGGCGGCTGGTCTTAAGATCGTGATCAATGCGGCGTATGGCTATCTGGCGGCGCCCGGTCTCTGTCGGCTGGCCGACGTGCCAGCCGCCAATGAAGTCACTGCTCACGGACGCGCCACGCTCGACCACCTCTGTCGCGAATTGGTGGCGCGCGGGGTGACACTGCTTGAAGCCGATACCGATGGCGTCTACTTCGCTGCGCCTGAGGGCTGGACTGAGGGCGACGAGCGGCGCTGTGTGGCCGAGGTGGGCCAGACGTTGCCACCGCTGGTGCGGCTGGAATACGAGGCGCGCTACGCAGCGATGCTCTCGCATGAGGTGAAGAACTACGCCACGCTGTGCTACGAGGGGCGGCTCACCCTGCGCGGAGTCGCCTTCCATTCCCGGCGGATGGAGCCATATGGCGAGGCATTTCTACGGCAGGCGCTCACCTGTCTGCTCGCAGGCGACATCCCAGGCGTGCGTGCGGCCTATCTGGAGACCATCACACGTCTCAGGCGGCGGCAGATTCCCACGCAGGAGGTATGCGTCAGCGCGCGGCTGACCAAGACGCCAGAGCAATATCAGCGCGAACGTGGGAAGCGGCGCGAGGCGATGTATGAGGCGGCGCTGGCCAGCGGGCGCTCCACCTGGCAGCGGGGAGAACGCATTCGCTACTACTGCGTGGGGCAGGGGCGTTTCGCGCTGCTGCCGGAGCGATGGGACTCAGAGGAAACAACGGACGCGCCAACTGACCCGCACGCCTATGTGGAGGCGCTCGATGAGGCAGACCTTCCTCCCTATGACGCGAACTACTATTGCGCCCAACTCGGTACCTTATATGCGCAGCGCCTCGCGTCTGCCTTTGCGCCTGATGATTTCGCTGTCCTCTTCGCCAACCCCGATCAGCCCTTGCTGTTTGCCCCTCCGCTGGAAGCCATCCAACCGCGCCTCACGCAACTGGCGCTGCTGGATCGGCTGCTTAGCTCTACGCCGCAATCATCCGAATGAGCGCATCGCCCACTCATCCCCATTGCGCGTCGTCGCCCGCGCACGTCAATGGTTGTCTACACGCGCCGGGCTGAAGCGGCATCGTCTGTTGTGGTTCATAGTAGGAGATCGTCCCCAGGTCGTAGGCGCTTTCCAGCGCCAGTGGGCCAAACGTGACGCTTGCGGGGATGTCAGACTGGATGCGTTGCGCCGCCATCTGTAATGTGGAAGCCTGCGCCAGCTTGTCTGCGCTGACCCGCGCATAGAAGAAATACAGACGCTGCCCAGACTGCCAGGGCGCCATCACACAGCGCGCCTGCGCCTGCTCCAACGCCTGCCCATTTGCCCCAAGCAGCGAGATGTTCAGCGCCAGTTGCGCGCTAAAGGCGACGCCGGGCGGGTCGGCCAGCAGATCGGCGGCGAGCGCCAGATCAGACGCGCCCCCAATGCCACGCGCCTGCCATGCGCTGGTTAGCGCCAGCATGCCCCCAAAGTTGGCGCGCAAGGAAGTCGCTCCAGCCTGCCGGAGCGCAGTGGCATGAGGAAAAGACAACGGCGCAAGCGCGGACTGGAACGCTGTGGACGATACGAGGTAGGCACGGTAGTAGGCGCCGCCCGGCGTATTCGCAAACAGATTAGAAACGCCCGGCAGATGTTCGAGATACATCTCGGCTGGGCCAACGCCGCCTGTCATGAGATAAAGCGTCGGAGCCTGGGCTAATGGCCCAACCAGGCAATTACCCGACGATGTGATCTGCGTGGGCGCGCTCAACCCGTAGCCGTTCAGCAGCAGGTATTGCATGGGCTGAAGCGTGTTGAAGGTAGCGTTCAGCGTGACACGCCCAACATGCTGAGCGCGTACCAGCGCCTCCGCCTGCGTGAGGCCAGCCTCCTCCGCCTGCAACTGGCCGGGATACGTGGCGTAGGCGGCAGGCGTCGCGCCGAGGTTGCCCCACAGGATGACAAACAGCAGTGCGCCAACCAGGCCAGTCGCAAGGATCACCTGTCCGCTCAGTTGAGGCAGCATGCCAATGGAGGAGTTATGCTGCTCGGACGCCTGCCGGTTGCGTGCGCCCAGTCCGGTAAGCCATCGCCATCCGTCATAGAGCAACACGCCCAATGCCAGGAACTGCGCGGGAAACGATGGAATGTAGTACGACAGGTAGACGGGCGAGTGATGGCTGGTGAAGGCCAGCACAAGCGAGGCGGGCCACACCACCAGCAGCGCCTCCACTCGCCAGCGCAGACGTTCCGGCGCGCGCAGCCAGTCCAGCGCCGCCAATATTCCGGCCACACGAGGAGCATGCTTTGCGCTTACGTCCGGCCCACGCGACACGCGCATCCCCACGCCGAGCGCCTGACGCAGGCCAACGAGCACACGCGCCGCGACATACACCAGCGCGACACAGGGCAGCGCGCGGCTGAACTCCAGCAACAGCTTCCAGGCAATCCCATTACCAAGCAGATCAGGCGGCAGGCCGGAGATGGCGATGAACTGCACAAACGCCTGCGCATCCAGGCGGGAGGGATGATGGAAATAGGCCAGATAGTAGGGCAGATCGTAGCCGTGCGAGGCGTACTCCCACATGACAGTGGGAATGAAAAGCGCCACAAAGAGGGCTATGCCTATCGCCAGATCGCGCCGGCGCACGCTCTGCGGCCCTAGCAGCCAGGCCAGTGGAAAGACAATCGCCAACGGTAGTGCGCTGGGATGCAGTTGGATCATCACACCCCAGAGCGGGATTGCCCACATCAGCCAGCCTGCGCGCCGGTTCGCCATCCCCTGCGCCGCCCCCAACATCAGCAGCATGACGAGCGGCGGCAGGAGGTTTTGTTGCCAGATGAAGCGGCTGAAATACACCGGCCAGTAGGCGACGGCGAAATAGAGCGCGCCAAGCAGCGCAGGCCAGTAGCCCCACACGCGCCGCATGAAGAAATACGCCAGCCCCACAGCGGCAAGATTTGCCAGCGCGGTCGCGTAGACGCCCACCAGCGGATTGCCCGCCAGCGCAAACGGCAGATAGAGATAGATCGTAGCGGGCGGGCAGAACGTCTGGATGGAGGAGACGATGCCGGTGGCGGGCAGCATACCATGCGCCACGGCGTCGCGAGCCATGATAAAGATGCCCGCCTGATCAATATCGAACACGGAAGTTCCCAGCCGCCAGAGCCGCAACACCGCCGCCAGCACAAGTATCGGCGCGATCATCCACTCGCTTGCCTTGAAGAGCGGCGAGTGGCGCGCTACCCTGGCAGGTGGCGCGATGCGAAGCGATGGGGTAGCGCCGGACGCATCGGACTGATCGCTGGTTGGAGCATGGGAAACAGGCGAAGATGAACGAGACACAACAGGAGCGTCCGGCGCGCGCTGTGGAGAGTGCGACAGCGACATGGACGCTCCTAATGAAACAACTAGAAGGAACAGCGATAGTTGGTGGCGGCAGGCCGACTGGCCGCCTTGGCGCCCTGCGGCCGCCAGGCGCGCGTGCGCACGCCCGCCAACCACGCCCCTGATCTTCCCCGCCTTGCGGCAGAGGAAGATCAGGGGTGAGGCAGACTATGGATAGACGCCGCGCACCTGGGTCGCCTCGGCCACCCGCGCGACGGCCAGCAGATAGGCGCCCATGCGATAGTCGCAGTCCTTCTCGTCGCGTTTGGCCTGCACAGCCTTGAAGCTGCGCACCATGATGCTTTCGAGGCGAGCGTTGATCTCATCCTCGCCCCAGAAGAAGTGCTGCACGTCCTGCACCCACTCGAAGTAACTGACCGTCACGCCGCCCGCGTTGGCAAGGATGTCAGGGATAACGGGAATGCCGCGCGCCTTCAGGATGGCGTCGGCCTCGACAGTGGTTGGCCCGTTGGCCGCCTCGACGATCAACTTCGCCTGGATGCGTGACGCGTTCTCCTCGGTGATCACGCCTTCGGTGGCCGCCGGAATCAGGATGTCGCAGGGGGTTTCCAGCAGCGAGGCGCTAGGAATCTGTTCAGAGCCGGGCAAGCCTTCCAGGCGACCGCGTTCCTGCACATGGCGGATCGCCGCCGGAATGTCAATCCCATTTTCGTTGTAGATCGCGCCGTAGATGTCGGCGACAGCGATGACCTTGCATCCGGCCAGGGCCATCAGGCGGGCGGTAATTGAGCCCACGTTGCCAAAGCCCTGCACCACCACACGCGCGCCCTCCATGGGAATGCCGAGCGCACGGCAGGCTTCGCGCGTTACCACATACACGCCGCGCCCGGTCGCCTCCATGCGGCCTTCACTGCCACCAATGGAGAGCGGCTTGCCGGTAACAACGGCGGGGATGGAGTAGCCGTGGTGCATGGAATAGGTATCCATAATCCAGGCCATAATCTGAGGATTGGTGTTGACATCGGGCGCAGGGATGTCGCTTTCCGGCCCGATAATAGTGGAGATTTCGGTCGCATAGCGGCGGGTCAGGCGCTCAAGCTCGTGGACGGAGAGCTTGCGTGGGTCAACAATCACGCCACCTTTGGCGCCGCCGAAGGGGATATTGACGACGGCGCATTTCCAGGTCATCCACATCGCCAGCGCCCGCACCTCATCAAGCGAGACGCGCGCATCATAGCGGATGCCGCCCTTGGCTGGCCCTCGATTGATGTTGTGTTGCACGCGATAGCCGGTAAACATCTGGATGCTTCCATCATCCATACGCACGGGGAAATTGACGGTCAGCTCGCGCTTGGGCACACGCAAGATCGCGCGGATGTCGGGTTCGAGTCCGAGCATGTCGGCGGCGGCGTCGAACTGGGCGACTGCTTCAACAAATGGGTTCAATTCTTTGGGTTGCTTGATAGCCACGAACGGATTTCCTCCTCGGCCAACACTGGCCTGCTGTGGAGCGGCTTTGCTCCGCGCCGGGGTTCGCCGCGCCACCGTTGGCGTGGTCTTTTCCGGCACTGTGATGTGACTTCGGATCAGTAAATTAGGTATGTTGTTTCTACGATGTGGCTTTGGCAAGGTTGCGGAGATCGAGCGTATAGACCGCTGTCTGCATCTCCGTCTCAGCGACCCCCACCGTGAGCGAGGTGAGCGCCTCGAACGCGGTGGGCATGGCCGACAATCGTTGACGCAGGCGTTCGACGATCCTCATGGCCAGGTGTTCTGCCAGCCGCTCGGCGGTGACATTATCCACCGGCAGCGCGACCACCGTCTCTTTGGGCATCACATAGCGCAGTGGCTCCGTAGCGCCGGTGGCGTCTGAGGATGGCGCGGGCAGGGTGGGAGCGTTTGAGGCGATTGGCTGCGCGTCAAACGCTCCAGTGTAGACGATCTCCCATTCGCGCGCCGTCTCGGTGAGCCGCAGGTTGGGGTTCTGCAACGGCAACAGGAAACGATGATCCCATGCTTTGCAGAGTTCCCGCGTGATGTCTTTCAGCGCCACGAAGTCAAATACATAACTGTCGCGGGTCAACGCGCCCGCCAGCTCGATATGCACACCATAGTTATGACCGTGCAGTGGCTCACACCGCCCCTCAAAGGTGATGAAATGTGCGGCGGCGAATCCTAGATTGCCTCGTTCAATCACGATCTTCCACGACATGCCAACTCCGCAACGCCCCTCTGGTCAACCACATCATAGTGACATCAGGAATTATACGCTATACGCTGAGCGCACGCCTTATGCCATTCTCCATCGCATAACAGATCGCACAAAGCGCGCTGCTCTCTCTGGCAAACGGCGCCAGAAACATCAGACGTGTCCCTATTATAGCACATCGAGCAACTTCCACCTGATCGTCCGTGATCGGCGTTTCCTTCGAGATATCTTACGCAACTGGCGGCGCTTCTTCCTTCTTGTTTCCTGTATGCTGGATGAACCAGCGCGCTATCTCCTGGCGCGCCATCCCCCAAAGAGTCGAGTCAACCAGTTTTGCCGCGCCCCACTAATGGAGTGAACAATGGCGCTACCCACTCCGGCTCCAGACATCGCGGAAGAGCTTGAGTCTTCTGGCGAGACGCCCACATCCTCCACCTGGGGCGCCAACGCTGGTTCCGGCTCGCCTGGACGTGTCGCGGCGGCCAGCAGGACGTTTGTCACCACATGATTATCTGAAAACCCTGGGAAGTTCAGGTAGATGGGAGCGCCAAAGTAGGGCGCGTCCCACGGTTCCCAGGCGTTCACCGTGTACGGCAGCTTAGCCAGCGCAGCCTCGCTTGTGGCTGGTGTTGGCAGTGGCGTCGGGCGATAGGAAAAATAGACTATACCGCCAAAATAGGGGGCATCCCACGGATCGGCTGGGGGCGCGACGGCGATGGCTGTCTGTGTCATGGTCTCGGCGATCATCGTACAGGCTCCTTTACTGTGCTTGCTACGCGCTACGAATGAGTCGCGGTGTGGAACCACTGCGGACATCATGTACGCCATGTGGATGGCGAAGAACAACGATGGCTACGTATTGTTGTTGTTTATGTGTTGTTGGGGAACGCCATGTTCAATAGCGCCAGCGCCTCGGTGAAGGTGGGCGCGGCGAGGATGCGTTGCGCCGTCGCCTGCGCCTCGGCGAGTGTGTAGCGCGCCAGCGCCTCTTTCACCGCCGGAATACGCTGTGGCGTCATGCTGACCTCGTGTACGCCCAGCCCCGCCAATAGCAACGCAAGCTGGGGGTCGCCCGCCATCTCACCGCAGACGCCAACCGGACGCCCCACACGCTGGCCCGCACTGGTGATCATCGCGATGGCCCGTAGCACCGCCGGTTGTAGCGGATCGCACAGGGCAGCCAATTGCGCGTTCAGGCGATCTGCAGCCATCACATATTGAGTCAGGTCGTTGGCGCCGATACTAAAAAACGCTGCTTCACGCGCCAGATCGTCACAGGCAAAAACGGCGGCGGGCGTCTCTATCATGATGCCCAGTGGAATCGCCTGGGCAAGCCGTATTCCCTGGCGCGCCAGGTCATCGCGGGCTGTGCGTAGCGCCTGGCGAATCGCGCGCAACTCTTCGAGAGTGGCAATCATCGGCGCCATGATGCGCGCCTGCACGCCAGTGCGGGCCACTGCTCGCACAATGGCCCGCAACTGCGTCGCAAGCACATCCGGCGCGGCAAGACTTAGACGAATGCCACGCACACCCAGCGCTGGATTGGCCTCTGTCTGGGCAAACAGCGACGCCAGCGCGGGTAATGGCTTATCGGCGCCTGCGTCGAGTGTGCGAATGATGACAGGGTGGCGGACGCGACCGGCGAATGGCTCCGGCGCGCGAAAGGCGTCCAGGATGTCGCAGTACATCTCAGTTTGCTCATTCTCAGTGGGCAGCGTGGCCAGGCCGGAGAAGAGAAACTCCGTGCGTAGTAAGCCTATCCCTTCGGCTCCAGCTTCGGCGGCGGCGCGCGCGTCGGCCACCCCACCGATGTTCGCCATCACCCGCACGGCGACGCCATCGCGCATCCGCCCCGGCGCCCACCGCCAGGCGCGCGTCTGGCGCCCCTGTTGCGTGCGTTGCGCCTGGCGAGTCTGCATCTCAGCCGTCGCTGCCACAACCTGTTCCGCAAATGGGTGGGCTATCACCTCGCCCGTCGCACCGTCTATGATCAGCGTATCACCATCGGCCAGCCGCGAGATGAATGCGTCGCCCAGGCCCATCACCGCCGGAATGCCCAGCGCCCGCGCAAGAATGGCTGCGTGTGCAGTTGTGCTTCCCTGTGCCAGAGCAATGCCCAGCACAGTATCCGGTCGCATGTGCGCGGTATCAGATGGCGTCAGATCGTCGGCCACGACGATGACCGGAGCCCCCATAGCCGCGATACGCTCGGCAAGCGACTGGCTCTGCGTCGCGCCGGTGGCCAGCCAGCGGAACGCACGTTCAGCGGCGTCGCGTACATCCGCCGCACGCGCCTGCCAGAGCGGATCGGGTAGGGTCAGCAACAATTCGGCCTGCTCTTCCGTCGCTTGGGTGAGCGCAACAGATGCGTCGGCGCCTGCCTCGATCAGTTCGTTGGCGCGCTCCTCGATGGTTGGGTCTTCAAGCATCAACGCCTGTGACGCGAAGATGCCAGCCTCCTGCGCGCCTATCTCCGTGCGTACCTGCGCCTCGAGCGCGCGCAGGTCGTTTACTGCCGCAGCCAATGCCTTACGCAGTCGGGCACGCTCATTCGCCGGATCAAATCCTGTGTTGGGAGTATGTCTGTTTGCGGCGGGATCAGTGTGCGCAGGGCGCTGAATAGGCTGAATGGAGGGAAGCGCGCCACCGGCTTGACGATAGAGCAGCACAGGGCCAACGGCGACGCCAGGCGACGCTCCGATGCCTTGTCCTTGGCGCCGGTTGATGTGGTCATCGCCTGGTGTGACGGTGGCGTCGCGTTTGGTGGCGCGTTCATCCCTCTGAACATTCATAGTGCAAACACTTTCTTTTTTGCCGCTCATTCGGGATCGCCGAAGCGTTCCTGAACCAGCCTGGTCAGTGCGTTTATTGCCTCATCCGCGTCTGGCCCTTCCGCGAAAAGGCGCAAGACGGAGCCTTGTTCGGCGCCCAATTGCAACACTGGCAAAATGCGTTTGGCGTCCGCCTGACGTCCGTTACACACCACCCGCACCGACGCCTGAAAGCGAGCCGCTGTCTGGACGAACAGAGCGGCAGGCCGAGCATGCAGCCCAACTTTGTTGACCAGGATCAGCGTTTTCTCAACGGTCGCCATTCCCTTGTACCCTTTATCTCTTCTGAATCTATCTCTTCAGTTTTTCCAGACTGCGGGCGCTCTCCGCAGTCGCCAGCACCTCGTCGAGCGGGCTGCCAACCGAGGCTTCGACCGCCGCCAAAATCGCGCCCTCCACCAGTGGTCCGCCGCTCAGGCGCACATGCGCCCGCTGTTCGGCGTCGAGCGATTCCAGCGCCATCTCGGCGATGAGTGCGGCGCTGCCCAGGTCTATCAGCGCCACCACGCCGTCCCCGCTATCCGCGCTGGCAATCGCCTGAGTGACCCTGGCCAGCGAGGTGCCGATGCCGCCGTCGTCCATGCCGCCAGCAGCGGCCAGCCGCACGGCGCCATGTGTCATCTGAGCCGCCAGCTCGACCACGCCCTCTGCCAGGCGCGCGCTATGCGACACGATTACCAGTCCCACAGCCATCGGCGTCCTACTTCCCATCCGTCATCATCTGAAAGAAGAGGGCAAGCGAGGTGGCGCCAGGGTCTTGATGACCTATGCTGCGCTGGCCCAGATAGCTTGCGCGCCCCTTCGTCGCCATCATTGGGGTGGTGGCCAGCGCGCCAGCCTGAGCGGCATCAGCGGCGGCGCGCAGGGCATTGGCGAAGGGCTGCTTCGCCTCGATGGCGGCTCGGAGCGCATCCAGCGCGGGGCCAAACGCATCGAGCATGGTTTTCTCGCCCCGTTGCGCCTTTCCGCGCGCCACGATTCCCTCATAGGCCGCCTCGAAACCTGCAAGCGCATCCACAGGGCGAAGCTCCTGGCGCCCGGCGAGTGCAGTGCCCGCTCGCAGAAACGCCGTGCCGTAGAGCGGGCCACTGGCCCCGCCCACCGTGGAGACGAGTGTGGCGCCGACCGTTTTGAGGATGGTTCCTACATCGGCCTCGGCCACCGTCGGTAGTTTATCCAGTACAGCGGTGAAGCCACGATCCATATTGATGCCGTGGTCGGCGTCGCCGATGGCGGCGTCGAGGCTGGTCAGGTAGTCACGTTGCTCATGGAGCGCCGCCGCCGACCGGCGCAGCCAGGCCAACACGCAGGTACGATCAGGTGTCATACATATCGTTCCTTTTGCGATCTCAGTGATCTTCCCTACACAGAGCACGCATAGCTGTAACGACCAAATGGATCATCCGGGAAGGCAAGCGCTGCCGAAACAGACTCAAAAGGTTGCGGCGTCGCCAGCCTTCGCCATGCGCTTGTTGTGTGGGCGCTCGCTCACTCGCTCACTCGCTCACTCGCTCAGGCGCGCCAGCGCAACGCTGGCGTGTGGACAGGCGCATCCCAGAGCTGGGTCAGTTCGTCGTCCAACTTGAGCAGCGTCACCGAGCAACCGGCCATTTCGAGCGAGGTGATATAGCTGCCGATCAGGTTGCGCCCGATGGTGACGCCTTTGCCTTTGAGGATGCGGCTGACCTCGTTATACATCACGTAAAGTTCGATCAACGGCGTGCCACCCATGCCGTTCACGAACGCCAGCACGGTATCACCAGATCGGAAGGGAAGGTCTTCGAGGATCGGCAAGAGAAGCAACTCAGCGATCTGCGCCGCAGGAGCCAGCTTCATGCGTGTGCGCCCAGGCTCGCCGTGGATGCCGATGCCGATTTCCATCTCGTCGTCGCCAAGTTCAAACGTGGGCTTGCCAGCCGCAGGAACCGTGCACGAGGTGAGCGCCATCCCCATGCTGCGGGCGTTGGCGTTTACCTTGCGGCAGAGGTTGGCCACCCGCTCAAGCGGCGCGCCTGCCGCTGCCGCCGCGCCGACGATCTTTTCCGCCAGCACAGTTGCGCCGACGCCACGTCGCCCTGCCGTGTAGAGGCTATCCTTCACCGCTACGTCGTCATCCATCGTGACGCTGGCCACCTGGATGTTCTCCGCCTGCGCAAGCTCAGCCGCCATCTCGAAGTTCAGTACGTCGCCTGTGTAGTTCTTGACGATGTGCAGCACACCAGCGCCACCGTTTACTGCGCGGGTGGCTGCCAGCATTTGGTCGGGCACGGGCGAGGTGAAGACCGCGCCTGGGCAGGCGGCGTCGAGCATGCCGCGCCCGACAAAGCCGCCGTGCATTGGCTCATGGCCGCTGCCGCCGCCTGAGATGACGCCGACCTTGCCCACCACAGGCGCATCGGCGCGCACGACGATATGATTCTCAAAGTCCACTCGCACCAGATCTGGGTGCGCCGCCTCAAGTCCGTGGAGTTCGTCATCAACCACCGACTCTGGCGAGTTGATCAGTTTCTTCATTCGCGTATACACTCCTCTGTGGTTCCACCCTCAACTGAGGGCGCTTCATGATAACTGCGCAGAGAGGCTAGCTACGGCTGGCGGCGCTTGGCACGGCTGCCGGTTGTTCGGTTGGGCTGGGCGCAGGTTGCGCGGCAGACTTCGGCGAGGCGATGAAGTCATAGGCGAAGGCGCCAAGCGCGCCACCCAACACCGGGCCAATCACATACACATAGAACTGATCGTAGAACGCTTTGCCGCCGTAGATCGCCTGCACGAAGACCGTACCAAAGGTACGCGCGGGATTGAGCGACGCGCCAGTGACAGGCGCCACCACGAAGATAATGGCCGCCACGACCAAACCGATCACCAGACCCGCCCAGCCGTTAGGTGAGCGCGGATCGACCGCGACGCCAAAGATGGTGAAGACCAGAATGAACGTGCCGATGGCCTCAGCGGCGATGGCCTGCACAGGATTGATCGCTGCGCCATACGAGGTGACACCGAGAATGCTTGTCGCTGCGGCGTGCGTGCCAAACATTGCGACGATACCAAAGGCTCCTGCGATGGCCCCGGCGAACTGCGCCACGATGTTCATCGCTGCTGCCGTCCAGCTGAGACGACCTGTCAGCGCCAGTGCGATGCTGACAGCGGGATTGATCTGACAGCCGGAGACTTTGCCGATGGAGTACACCATCGCAATAATGATAAACCCAAACGCGAGGGAGATCACACCCAGGTCTGCCTCGGAAAACTTCGCGCCCGAGCCGGACTCCAGGGTGATAGTGGCGGTGACGGAGCCAGCGCCGATCAGGGTCAGCAGCGCCGTCCCAATGAACTCTGCGGCTAACTTCTGGACAAGGGTCGGTTCTTTCTGCATCGAATACCTCCTGCCACATGGCAGCCAGTGCCTCCACGACTCAGGATGTGTGGATGGGAGAGATGGTACATTGCGCAAGTGGAAAAAGATAGCTGTTTTTAGACACCTCTAAAAAATTCGTTGCGCTTTAGCTCTGAAAGCCTCAATTCAAGCCGATTCATGCACTCTGCTCGTTCGGAAAATTGGTCACAAAAGCATGCTTTCACACCGCTCTGTAGCCACAAGATAATGCGCCTATGAAACATGCTTGTCGCAAGAGTGAAACAGCGTTGCAAGTGCGCGACGGGAACGTGTTCGCAGAGGGCGAGCGGTGTTGTAGGGCGAAGGCGATCAGGCGGTCAATTAGATGCCATAGCGGCGCATCTTGCGCCAAAGGGTGGAGCGGCTGACGCCGAGCGCCTGCGCGACCTCACCCAACGCGCCATGACGCTCACGTAGCATGCGACGGATCAGCGACTCCTCGGCAAGCTCGTTTTCATGGCGCAGGCGCTTCTTCGCAGTCGGCTCGGTGGGTGGCGTCGGCGCGGCTGCTTCTATGGCGGCTATTGTCTCGTGGCGCGGCATAGCTGAGAGGGTGGAACTGCGACGGCCTGGGAAGTCCGCAAAGGGTGGCTCAGCGGCGATGAGGATAGGCGCGGCAAGTGGCATGGCATACGCCTGTGGCGCGCGGATGTTTTCGGGCAGGTCGGCGTACTCGATCACCCCGCGCTCGGAGATATAGACCGCACGCTCGATCACGTTTTCAAGCTCGCGGATGTTACCCGGCCAGGCATAGGACTCCAGCATGGTAAGCGCCTCAGCCTCGATGCCCAGGTGGCGATTGAGACGGATACTGAGGCGTAGCAGGATGGCTTCCACCAACAGCGGCAGGTCGCCAGCACGTTCGCGCAGGGGAGGAATCTCGATGGGGAAAGCGTTCAGGCGAAAGTAGAGGTCTGAGCGAAACGCGCCGGAGCGTACGGCATCGGGCAGGTTGGTGTGAGTAGCGGCAATGATCCGCACATCCACAGGGCGTTCGCGCTGGCCGCCAGCGCGAACGATGCTGCGCATGGCGATGGCGCGCAACAGGCTGGCCTGCAAGTCGTGCGGCATATCACCGATCTCATCCAGAAAGAGTGTGCCGCCGTTGGCCAGTTCGAACTTTCCGGGGCGGCCAGAACGTTCGCCGCCCGCGCCGCTTTCGTAGCCAAACAGTTCGCTGTTGATCAGCTCGCGTGGAATGGCGGCGCAGTTGATGGCAACGAACGGCCCTTCGGCGCGCGGACTGGCGTTATGGATGCTCTGTGCGAAGATTTCTTTGCCAACGCCCGTTTCGCCGTGCAACAGCACCGCCGAAGCGCCCTCCGCCGCAATATGCGCCAGCCGGAGCGCGTCGAGCAGCGCTGGACTCTGCCCGATGATGTTGTTGAATCGCATGCGCGCCTGGGTTCCCATCATACGGTGGGCCAGACGTTGCGCTCGCTCGATGCTCCGTAGCGTCAGCACAAAGCAGCCGACGATGGCGCGTGGCTGTGTGCGCAGTGTGTACGCCTGGCCGATTGGCGGCGCGAAGCCACGGCGACTGCCATCCGCAGGAATCTCAGGAATCTCAGGAATCGCCAGAGTGGGGGTGGCTTTGTCTGGGAGGAAGCCGCCAGTGGAAGACGGCGCGACGGGGCGCAGTGTACAGAGGCAGGTGATGCGCTCGTCGCCTACACGAAAAATCAGTTCCTCATCGTGCAGTTCGCGAGCCACACGTAAGGCATCGGTGAGCGCGCCCGGCAAGCCGATGATGTCGCCAAGCCGTCTCCCTGTGACACGCGCAGGAGCCAGATTGAGCAGCCGCCCGGCGTGGGCTGTCATCTGGGCAATCACACCGTCTGGCCGCAGCAGGATGATTCCTTCGGAGAGCGTTTGCAAGATGGCGTGAAGTTCGGTGAGGCGCTCGTTGGCGCTGGTTAGCCAGAGGTTCATGCGTAGCTCGCTGGTCAGCGCGTTGGCGGCGGCGCTGACCATCCCCAGCGTATGCAGGTGGCCCTCAGCGGCGGGCGTGATGGCGATCACAGCGCCGACAGGGCTGCCCAGCGTATCGTAGGCGGGCGCGGCGGAAGTGCAGTAAGGGGTCAGCGCCGCGCAGTAGTGTGACTCGCCGCTCACCTGCATAGGAAACGCATCGAGCAGCGCCAGCGCGACGCCGTTTGTTCCGGCGCACTCCTCATTCCAGCATGAGCCGACGCCCCAGCCGATAGCGGTGAGTGTGGCCAGCAAGGTAGGCGAGCCGATCAGATCGATCAGGCGCCCCTCGGCGTCGCAGAAGCCAATCACACACTCGGTCGTCTCGACAAACTGGTAGACGTCCTCCATTGTCGGGCGCGCCCGCACGAGGATGTCGGACATAGCGAGCGAATCGGCGTTCGGCGCTGGG
>JAJPIU010000013.1 GCA_021324535.1 Pseudomonadota bacterium | reverse complement strand
TGGACAGGGCATGCGCCAACTGCGCGCCGGAGAAGTAGAGGCGCGCGACAATGCCCAAATGCTGATCGATCTGCATCGCGAGGCCGAGAAAACTGGCATAGACAAGCTATTCTTCTTTGCGCTCGATGAGATTCCAGAGCGTGAGTATCCCCTGATCAACCGCTTCTTGCGCGAATTGGGATCGTCGCTGCATTTGGGAGAAAGCGACGACGGCGCTTAGCCCGCCGCCGCTTCCACCTCTTCGCCCTCATCCTGGGTGGTTAGCGCATCGCCCGCCAGCAGCTTCTCCAGGATGCCGTTGCTGGCGTAGAGCGGTATCCCGGCGCCGCCGCGCCGCCACATCACCAGTTCGGCGGCGATGCTCAGCGCGATCTCGTCGGGCGTTTTCGCGTGGATGTCAAGCCCAATCGGGGCATGCGCGCGGGCCAGCGTCTCGGCGGCCATCCCCTCGCGTAGCAGTGCCTTGAAGATGGCGCGCGTCTTGGATGGGCTGCCGATCATGCCGACGTAGCCTGCCTCGGTCGCCAGCGCCGCCGCCAGCGCCTCGCGGTCGGAGCGATGGCCACGTGTCACGATTACCACGGCGGTCATCTGGTTGGGGCGTTGCGCGCGAATGAAGTCGGCGATCTCGCCTAGCTCGATGTCAACGGACTCCGGCAGGCGGGCGCTACGGGTATTCTCCGAGCGGTCATCCACCAGCGCCACATGCCAGCCCAGGGGAACGATCAGCCGGGCCAGCGCCAGCGCCACATAGCCCGACCCGGCAATCAGCAAACGAGGCTCCGGGCGCACCGGTTCGATGAAGACCTCAAGCGTCGCGCCACAACTGCCCACGCTCTCGCCACTTTCAGGATCGAGGTGATACACGAAGATGTCGGCGGCGCCGCTCTCTTCCAGCAGCTTGCGCGCATCGGCGCGTGCACGTGTTTCGGCGCTGGCTGAGCCAAGGCCGCCAACCAGCGAGCCATCCGCGCGTAGCAGCGCCTTTGTTCCAGGCGCGCAGGGGGCCGCGCCGTGTGTGCGAACTACTGTCAGTAGCGCCACCGCCTCGCCCTGCGCCATTGCCGCCGCAATCTCTTGAAACATATCACGCCTCCTCAGGTGAGTCCGCGTAGGCGGACTTCGTGGTTTCGCTCTGCGAAACCTTTAGGCGCGACTTCAGTCGCCAGCCCCTTCCTCGTCCAGTTCTGTATAGCGACCAGTATAGGAGCCGCCGATGCCCTCGTGCAACACGCGAAGCGCCAGCAACGCGCATCGCTGGCGCGCCGGGCCAATCGGCACGCCAAGCATCTCGAAAATATCCTGTGGGGTGAGCGCGCGCAACTCGTCGAGCGTCGCTCCCTCGATGCGCTCTGTCAGCATGGAAGCCGACGCCTGGCTGATCGCGCAGCCACGCCCCTGAAACGCCACCTCCGTCACGCGGCCATCCTTCACACGCAGATCAAGCTCTACCCGGTCGCCACATAGTGGGTTCGTGTCAGCCGCATGGACGTCTGGCTGATCGAGTTTGCCGTGGTTGCGCGGCTCGCGATAGTGATCCAGGATATACTCTCTGTAAACGTCATCCATAGTCATCCCTCATGATCTCCCCTTCCCATAGATGGGAAGGAGCCAGGGGTTAGGTTCTTCCGCCGCCCCCTTCCCGTGTGGGGAAGGGTCGAGGTAGGTCAGTCAAAACGCAAACACGTCGCGTGAGCGTTCGAGCGCCTCAGCAAGCGCGTCAATCTCCGCCGAGGTGGTGTACACGTAGAAACTGGCGCGCGCCGTAGCCGCCAGCCCGTAGCGTTCCATCAGCGGTTGGGCGCAATGGTGGCCTGCGCGCACGGCGACGCCTTCGCGGTCGAGCAGGGTAGCGAGGTCGTGCGCGTGAATCTCGCCAAGCGTAAACGAGACAACGCCGCCGCGCCGCTCAGCCGATGGCCCATAGATCGTCAGGTCGGGCACGTTGGCCAGCCGTTCAAGCGCATAGCGGGTGAGCGCCTGTTCGTGCGCGTGCACATGCTCCATACCCAGCACGCTTAGATACTCCACCGCAGCGCCCAATCCCACCGCCTCGATGATGGCAGGCGTACCTGCCTCAAACTTCCACGGCAGATCGTTCCAGGTTGAGAAATCGCGATGTACCTCGCGGATCATATCGCCGCCACCCAGAAACGGCGGCAGGGCATCGAGCAACTCCTGGCGTCCCCAGAGCACACCGATCCCGTCGGCCCTAGCATCTTATGCCCGCTGAACGCCAGAAAGTCGCAATCGAGCGTGCGAACATCCACCGGAATGTGGGGTACACTCTGCGCGCCGTCAAGCAGCACGAGCGCACCCACCGCATGCGCCTTTGGGATGATTGCCTCGACTGGTGGCAATGTGCCCAGCACGTTCGACATTTGCGTGATCGCCACCAGCTTCGGGCGTTCGCTCTCCACCAGGCGATCAAAAGCGTCGAGATCAAGCTCGCCCGCGTCGGTGATCGGCGCATAGACTAAACGCGCGCCTGTGCGGGCGGCGGCCAGTTGCCAGGGGACGATGTTGCTGTGGTGCTCCATCTCTGTCAGCAGGATCACATCGCCCGCATGCAGGTTGGCGTCGGCCCATGTCCGCGCGACAAGGTTGATCCCCTCCGTGGTGTTGCGGGTGAAGATGACCTCGCGAGCATGACGGGCGTTGATGAAGCGGGCGACCAGCTTGCGCGCGCGCTCATAAGCGGCGGTGGCCTCTTCGCTGAGCGCATAGACGCCGCGATGAATGTTGGCGTAATGCTCCTGTGCGAAGATGGTCATCGCGTCGAGTACCTGTGTCGGCTTTTGCGAGGAGGCGGCGCTATCGAGGAAGACGAGGGGCTTGCCGTTCATCTCGCGCTGCAAAATGGGAAAGTCGGCGCGCGGAGCCAGCGACGCGATCTTGATCGTTGCTACGTCAGCCTGTTCAGGGATTTCGCCGGTCGTCTTGATCATCGTCGCGCGCTCCTTATTATAACTACTTCGCTCCCAGAGAGGAGTGGGATATGGGGATGAGGTCTACTCCTCCTCAGGAACTTCTTCACCCGCTTCTTTGAGCAGCCACTCATAGCCCTTTTGCTCAAGCTCCATTGCGAAGTCAGGGCCACCTGTTTTGATGATGCGTCCGTGGCTCATCACATGCACCACATCAGGGGTGATGTAGTTCAGGATGCGCTGGTAGTGAGTGATGATCAAGACGCCAAGATTCGGGCCACGTAGTGCATTGACGCCATCTGAAACGACACGCAAGGCGTCAATATCCAGGCCGGAATCCGTCTCATCGAGTATGGCCAGGCGCGGCTCGAGCATCGCCATCTGCAAAATCTCGGCGCGCTTCTTCTCGCCGCCGGAAAAGCCCTCGTTGATGTAGCGGGTGATGAAGGTGTTGTCCACCTTGAGAATCTTCATCTTCTCGGTCAGCAACTTGCGGAACTCGGCGGGGGGCATGCCCTTACGCTTGGGCGCCTGGCCGGTCGGCTCGCCTGAGGCGTTGGGGTCGAAGCCCTCACGACGCGCCTCCACCGCGCGCCGCAAAAAGTTGGCGACCGTCACCCCTGGCACGCTAGAGGGATACTGAAACGCCAGGAAGACCCCTAGCCGCGCGCGCTTATCGGGCGAGAGATCGAGCAGGTTGATCCCGTTGAAGAGCACCTCGCCCTGCGTGACCTCATAGCGGGGATGTCCCATGATCACGTTGGCGAGCGTGCTCTTGCCAGAGCCATTCGGCCCCATCAGCGCATGGGTCTCGCCCTGGCTGACGGTCAAGTTCACGCCCCGCAAGATCTCTTTGTCTTCGATACGCGCATGCAGATCGCGAATAATCAACTGCGCAGCGCCCGTTTGCGTCTCGGCTGGGTCGGTCGCGGTGGTAGTCTCCATGAGAGTTCGTTATCCTCCAAATGGTTTGTCTATGTTTACAACAGCAAAGCGTCTTTACTCGCTGAGATTGGCTGGCAGCAAGTCGTCACTCTCACTCAGGCGCGCCCTGGCGCTGAGCAGACGCGGACTAAGCGGAATGCTTGGTGTCAGGCGCATCGCCTGGCGCATCGCCAGTTCCTCGTCGGCCTCGCGTACCAGGTCGGCCAGCGTGGTCGCGTCGAGTGTGGCGGCGATGGCGTCGCGTACCCGCGCCCAGAGATACTTTGTCGAGCAGCCGTCGAGCCGGTCGCAGAGTGTCTCCATCTCGCCCTCGGTCGCACAGATCATCGGCGCGATTGGCCCTTCGAGCGCGCGCAACACCTCGCCCATGCAGATTTCTGCAGGGGGACGGCTCAAACGATAGCCACCATGCGCTCCGCGTGTAGACTCGACAAAGCCACATTCCCGCAGCGTGCGCACAAGCTGTTCGAGGTATTGGAGCTTGAGCTCCAACCCCTGCGATTGGCTGATCTCGTTGAGCGAGCGCGGACTTTCGCCATAGTGGCGAGCCAGGTCAACCAGTAGGCGCACGCCATACTCGCCCTTCGTGGAGACTCGCAGCATTTTTGTCCTCCTCGCCACCTGCTCATACTCAATAAGCGCGTCGCCTGCTGTACAGCGTTTTGAGCTTATTCCGACTTGCCAGGTCGGATATAATTATAGCGCCGCCAGCGAAAGAGCGTCAAGCCGGATGGCGTATTGCCGCTTTCCCCCTGCACGATGACAAACAATGTGAAGGTGTGGCGCCTGTTAGCAAATTGGCAAAAATTGATGAAAAATTTGTCATTTTCCCCTTGACAAGATGGCAGGAAATAGGTCATACTTCTAGCGTGCCCTGTTGAGCGTTGACTCGATGGGCGCCTCCTCAACAAAACACCAACACAAACAAGCGCAAAACCAATTAGGTAGAGTAAAACAACCACCAACAACGGAACAAGCTTTGCAAGTCTCTATACAAACCCTATCTCTAGCTTTGAGTCTCTGATCCGGTAATTTCTCTGAACCTGGCGCATCCCTGCTCTCGCCGTACTGTCTTCACAGGCTCACCCATAGCATGTGAAACAGGAAAGGCAGGGGGTGGTTGCACGCAGGAAAACGAACATCCGTTCACCGCTTTTGCGCGAAAAAAGGCGCAAAGAAGCGGCAGGAGTTTTGCGCCCCACGCATCCCCTCGAAAAACCTGTAGCTGGCTATAGTTTCTACATAACCATTGGACCATCTGGCCTACTCCTCTGGGTAAAACGCCCCCCTCCCATGACCCCCTGTTCGGCGCTCCTTGACTTTTTCAGGTACACTTGTTCCCGTACCTTGCGCATGCAGGCGGAGTGTGATGTGTGGTGTTGACGGATGCGCTTCACATGTTGAAAAGCAACCTCTCAACACGTCACATCCATGCTCACTGGTACTTCAGTACCAATCGATCACCAATCGGCCAGTTAGGTCGCTGGTATGGCTAAGCGCTTGCTGCGTAGCAGGGCTGACGGGAAACAGCCGGAACAATGGACACGGCGCCTCGTTCTTGCTCGTCATGGTTTACTTTACCTACATCATTGGGGCAATCGGCCCGTGTGAGGCGAACCACAGCGAACCATGATGAACAATGAGGGCGCCGCATGAAAGCAACTGGAAGCGCCTTGCGGCAGGCTCCCTTGCCAATGCGACCACAATGGATTCGCAACGCGCGTCTCTCATGTGAAAAGGTCGCACAGAGCAACGGGTAGATGCGGTAGACGCAGGCAGGCTTCCGAGGAGGGCAAAGGATCGCGGTTTCGCAGCTGCGATGGCTTCGGGCGCTACGCCGGGGCCATAGAGGAGGTTCCATTCCGTTCATGTCTACACAACAAGAAAACATCATGAAAACGATGAAGGTAGCGGGCCAGCTAAGCAGCCGCGCTGCCCGGCGTGTCAAGCGCTTGGGCGCCCTGTTTGGCTCTCGCAAGGGCGCGCGGCGGCTAATGCGTGTGGGGTTTGCGGTGGCAGGCGCGCTGAGTTTGGCAGTGATGACGACTGCGTTGGCTCCCGCCTCCCCGGCGATGACCGCGCAGGCCGCGTCTCTTACGCAACCGGCTTCCGGCTTCACTCCAACAGATCCGCACATCAAGATGCGCAATGCCACCGGTTCCTCAGGCAACCCCTACGCCTCGTGCGGCTACGGCGGCGCTTGCCCTCCTGGTGGGTGGAGATGGAGCCAGTTGTGCCACTCTACTGACTTCTTCGTGAGCAACATCTCACAGTGGACAGTTCCACCCGGTTGCTTTTCGACGATCTACCGGGTGAACCCGGCGTGGTTTGTGTATCGTTCCGGCTATGGATGGTGCAACTGGTGGCCCGAGGTGCTCAATCCCAATCGGCCTAACCTGCTCAGTCTGCGGCGTTATGCCACGCCACGTCCAGGCGCTACGGTGGTCTTCCCGCCGGGCGATCAAGGCGCAGGCAGCGGTGGCCACTATGGCTATGTGGTGGCAGTCTCGCCTGGGGGGTATTGGATCCTGATCAGCGAGATGAACTTCTACTGGCGAGGTGGTGGTTGGCAGCGCGTCAACTATCGCTACGTCCATTTGGATGGCAGAATCAGCTTCATCTACTAGCTGGTTCTCATCCCTGAACGAGCGTATGTTCAACGCGATCGCTCTCCGTGATGCGTCCACCTTCCGGCCTTCCCGTCGGCAATATAAAATAGAAACCAAATCTCAATAAAGAGCCTCAGCGGATCAGTGGAAACAGCGCAGGCGCCAGCAGCGCCGCCGCGACCAGGTTGTTGAGGGTATGCAGCGCGACGCACGGCCAGAGTGAGCGCGTGCGCCAGCGAAGATAGGCCAGCGCCAGCCCAATCAGCGCCAGCGGAAGGAATGAGCCGAGATCGGCGTGCGCCAGCGCGAAGAGCAGCGCAGAAAGCGTCATCGCAGGCCAGAGTGAGAGGCGACGCAACAGGCCAGGGAAGACGAACCCCCGAAAAAAAATCTCCTCGCATAGGGGAGCCACCAGGATCGCTGCCAGTAACGCCCCCAGCGTGGTCAATGGCGCTGTATGCGCCTGCTTTGCCAGCGCGTCGGCGTTTGTCTTCAGGGGGATGTGGGTAAGGCCGATCACAAGGCTATAGAATGCGCTTGCCCCTAGCGCCAGCGCGCTGACCCAGGTTGTCAGCCAGATGGCACGCCAGGGTGACGCGCCGTGTCCATCTGCCGTTGCGCCGCTCGGTTTACCTTTGCTCATGCCTAACGCTTGTGTAGCGAGGCGCCACCGCGTGCGCCAAGGGCGGTCGTCGCTCGTCTGCGCGTCATCCACGGGCAGCGTCAAAGCGAAGTAGAGCGGCGCCAGCAAAAACACCGCCTCGATCACCGCAGAGAGAACAAACACGGCGACTCCGGCCGCCGCGTCAGCCGCCATCGAGGGAGCGCGCGCCGTTGCCTGAGAACCACTGCCGCTTGCAGCCTGTGAGCCAATCGCCAGTGTCAACCAGGGAACCAGCGTCAGCGTCGTCCCTACGATGGTGTGCCGCCAGCTCCACGGCGCCAATGCCAGTGGCGTTTCTTGCTCTGCCCTCACCGGTTTCTGAGTCACGCTGGCTCCTCTCATCTTTTGTGTCACGTCACAGCGCCAGTAGATCATTATTGCATGATCAGGTCGCTCTCCGCTGCTTGCGCTTTGAGTGTCATGATACCGCGTAGATTGAGAAGAGCAGCACCAGAGCGGCGTATATGATCGGCGATGGCTATGTGGTAGTCGCCCTCCCTTTATCACCAAACGCTTGCAAAAGAGTTATGCACACTTCTTCAATAAATTGATCCATTAAAATCTTCAATGGAACGTCTTGCAATTTAGCGTCAGTTATGGTATTGTGTATTCATTCAATCTCAGTATGAGTTTGGCAGCGTAGTCTGGAGCGAAAGCGCAGGCGTGGAAAGGCATAAAAAGGCATATCAATATGTTTGACTGGTTACAGAAGCATCATGAGGAGCTAGCGACGGATTCGCAGAATGCGCCGGAGAGGAACAAGACAGCGCCTGAGGACTCGCCAGAGGACTCGCCAGGCGCTGCGTCTCCTTCAGTGCGCCCTATCGCCTACCAGACGCACAATGCTGGCTCAGGCGGCGATCACACGGATCAATCTTCCGATCAAATGGCACAGACGATAGAAGAGATTCTCGAAGCTCAGCGTCGCGCCCGGCAGGATGACCCTGACAAAACGCTGCTGACGCCTGCCAAGCTCCTGCAGAAAGCCTCCTCCCGGCTCGATTCCACCAAAGTCGGCGATCCGAGTGTGAGCGCCGGACAGCTCGCCGGGCAGATCAGCGCCGGACGCCAGCAGGCGTCGCAGCCGCAGATGTCGCCTCTGCGCACGGCTCCCCCCCAGCAGGCTCCCGCGCCACCTGCGCAGCCGCCTGACGGCGCACAACAGGCGACTCCTGGGATGCCTCCTGTCGCGCCAAGTTTTTCGCTCCCCGCGCGCCAGGGATTGAGCATACCGCCGCCGCAGCGTGGCTCCATCCCGTTTCTAAACGAGAGCGAGCATCCTCACAGGAAAAACTCACGCTTTGCGCGCCGCTCCGATAGCCCATCCGCTTCGCTGGAAGGCATGTCGGTTCCCCTGAGAGACCCCGGCGAGAACGGCGTTGAGTCGCGCATCCGCCAGTTTGTGCTCTCCATTCTGTCTCAGCCTCAACTGAGCGCTTCTTTGCCGGAAGGCTTGACGCAGGCGCTTCGCCTGCTCCTCTCGCCGCATCCCACGCAAACCGAGATTGAAGAGGGTATGGCGGCGCTTCAGGCGTTTGACGTAATGGTGCAGGTTGCCCAAGCCGATGCGCTGGTCGAAGAGATGCCACGGCCTCTGAAGCTCTGGTATCATACCCCCAGTTGGTATGCCTCGCGCATGTGGTTGATGCAGCATCATCGTGAGTTTCCGCGCAACTCGATAGAGATTTTCGCGCAGGCCAGCCACCAGGCGCGGACACATGGTTTTGAGATGGCGGCTCACTTGCTGCGTCGTCATGAACAACTGCTCGTCGAAGCGACACAAACAGGCATAGATTCCGCATACCGCTCAATCATCGGCGATGAAGCGTTCACGCCGCCCAGCCCCACACAAAGCGGCGAGTCGCTCGACGAAGACGCCATTGGGCATTATTTCGATCTGCTGCTGGCCTGGCTCGAAACGCCCGACTGGGGAACGTCGCGGCAATTCTTGCATGCTCATCCAGAGCTTCTCAGCGATGTGGCAGAGGCGGTGCTCGAGCAGATGTATCAGCTTGGGACGAAAGACCGCCCGGTCATTGAGGATCACCAGGTGCTGTTGCGCGCCGCCAGGCTGAAGGGGATCGATCAGGCATACATGGATCGCGGCAAGATGCAGGCGCGCGGCTCAGGCGAGAGGAGACTGACGTCTGCCCAGCAGCGATTGTTGACCACATTGGTTGAATGGATACAAACGCCCGATTGGAATAGCTCACGCAGCTTCCTCCGCGCGCATACCGAGTTACTGAGCCACGAGACCGAGACGTTGCTGGCGGCGCTGTACGCGGGGCAAGAGACCGATGGCGCGCGCCAGGTGATCGTTGATCACATCTGGCTCATCCGTGCAGCTCTCCAGGCAGGTATTGACGTAGCATACGACGGGTTGCTGGCTATGCTGCATGAGCGCCAACTCAACGGCGGCCATGGCGGCCCCATGCAGCTCTAGCTTGCTCATATTTCGCCGGTTGCCTCCAGTTGCCTCCATGCGCGCTGCCCCCCTCTCAACACGAGGCGGCCAGCCTATTTTTTTCTGGCCGCCGCAATGCCCCACAGCGCCCTCACTTGCGCCATTTGGAGCCTTCATGCTACGGTGTTAAGGAGGTAGCCGGGGTAGAGTCGTGTGAATATTCCTGCCGTTTTACGGTGGAATGATCATCGCTCCATCCTGGCAAATACGATGGCAAGCCGGGCGATGTCGCCGTGTCTTGCTTTTCAATGTTGATGAAACAGAATAAAGGGGTGTTTTCTATGTCGGGAATGGACGCGCTCAACGACTGGGTTGACGACGCAGCCCATCTTACTAAACCGGACGAGATCGTCTGGCTGAGTGGCTCGGATGATGAGTATCAGCGTTTGATCGCTGGGATGCTCGATAGGGGTGAAATAACGCGGCTGAACGAGCGCGCATACCCAAACTCTTACCTCTACCGAAGCTCTCCTAGTGATGTAGCGCGTACCGAGGGTGATACCTATATCTGTGCCCCCAGAAAAGAAGACGTTGGGCCGACGAACCACTGGATGGATCCCACCGTCGCCAAAGAGAAGGTGCGCCCGCTCTTCGATGGCGTGATGCGTGGCCGCACGATGTATGTGATTCCTTATCTCATGGGGCCGGTTGGCTCATCGCTGGCGCGGGTTGGGCTTGAAGTCACCGATAGCCCCTATGTGGCCGCCAGCATGTTTATCATGACGCGCGTCGGCCAGCCCGCGCTGGATCATCTGAAGACGACCGATGACGGCTTCTATCCGGGACTGCACTCCATCGCCAACCTCGATCCCAAAAACCGCTACATTCTGCACTTCCCCGAAGAAAATCTTGTGTGGAGCATCAACTCCGGCTACGGCGGCAATGCGCTGTTGGGCAAGAAGTGTCTCTCGTTGCGGCTGGCAAGCTGGGCCGGGCGGCGCGAGGGCTGGCTTGCCGAGCATATGCTGATCCTTGGGCTGGAAGACCCTTCCGGCAATGTCACCTATATGACGGGCGCCTTCCCCAGCGCATGCGGCAAGACAAATCTGGCGATGCTGGTCTCGCCGCTGGCCGAACAGGGCTGGCGCGTGTGGACGATTGGCGACGACATCGCATGGATGCGCATCGGCGAGGACGGGCGGCTCTGGGCGGTCAATCCGGAGGCCGGCTTCTTTGGCGTCGCCCCCGGCACCAACGAGGGCACCAATCCCAACGCGATGGCCGCGCTCTCGCGCAACAGCCTGTTCACCAATGTGGCGCTGACGCCCGATGGCCTGCCCTGGTGGGAAGACATCAACCCTGACCAGAAGACGCCACCCCCAGGCACGCTCGATTGGCAGGGACGCCCCTGGACGCGCGGGAATGGCGAAAAGCCAAACGTCGCCGCTCACCCTAACTCGCGCTTCACCGCGCCTGCGCGCCAGTGCCCATCCATTTCAGAGAGGTGGAATGATCCGCAGGGCGTGCCGATCTCCGCGTTCATCTTTGGCGGGCGGCGTGCGCGGATGGCTCCGCTGGTCTATCAGGCGTTCAACTGGCAGCACGGCGTCTTTGTGGGCGCCAGCATGGCCTCGGAGCAGACGGCGGCGGCGGAAGGCAAAGTTGGCAAGGTGCGCCGCGACCCGATGGCGATGCTGCCGTTCTGTGGCTACAACATGGGCGACTACTGGGCGCACTGGCTCGATATGGGCAAGAAGCTGACCAACCCACCGGCGGTCTTCCATGTCAACTGGTTCCGCAAGGGCGCCGACGGCAAGTTCCTCTGGCCGGGCTTTGGGCAAAATGTGCGCGTGTTGATGTGGATGTACGACCGCATTCACGGGCGCGGCAAGGCGCAAGAAACGGCGATTGGCTATACGCCTACGGAAGACGCGCTCCATCTCGATGGCCTGGACATCTCCGCCGAGACGTTGCGCGAACTGCTGCGAGTGGATAACGCCGACTGGGCGAAGGAATGCGCTGAGATGGAGCCGTTCTTCGCGCAGTTCGGCGATCATCTGCCCGCCGCCATTGCCGAAGAGCTTGCCGGGTTGCGCGAGCGTGTCGGCGCAGGCGCGCCCGTAGCGTAAAAGACAGGTATTGTGCGCTTTAGCCCTATATCAGCGCTTCCGGTTATCGCTTGTTATCGCTTGGCGCTCCTTGCCTATTGCATTGTCATTGAGCGAGCCAGGGAACGCCTTGCGATGAAACTGCATTGATAGATGAAGAGTGTCTGACGCCAATTGCATATATCTATCGCGTACCGCGCTCATAACTCCTGTTGTTATCGTTCCACTGAGTAGGCGATATAGCCTGTCTCGGTGTCGGCGATCAGTGTGTGAGGGGGCAGGCGGCGTACCTCGTTCACCACCGCCAGGTCGCCCACCGCGCCGGAGATATTGCCAGCGATGCCCAACAGCACGCACGCTCCCACGTTTGGCGCCAGCCAGATGACCACCAGCCCGGCCAGCGTCAGCGCCACCAGCGGAGCCAGCGCCACGACGAGATAGCCATTGCGCGTGAAGAGCTGGTTTGGCGCCGTGCAGTATGCCGCGATGGGCAGCCGCAGGCCAAAGCGTGGGCGCCCACCTTGCGCCAGGATCGCCAGCGCATGCACGCCCTCATGCAGGGGAATCATGATGATATAGGCAGCGATATTTGCCAAGAGGAACAGGAAGAAACGCCAGACGCCGTTCCCATCACCCAACAATGTCCCTGAATACGCGAAGTAGCGCGCGAGGGAGATCAAAGAGGAAAGCAACGCCGCCGAGCCGATCAGTAGCCAGAAGCTTCTAACCGCCAGCGCAGGCAGCCGTGACTCCGCCAGCACGTCGGCCTGCGCCACCTGCCTGATGGCTCCGGCTTGCACGGCGCGGGTGAGACGCACCCGCGCCTCGCCCCAGACGAACAGGCTGATCAGCCGTTGTGGCGCCTTGGCGCTGACGTCAGAGGTCAACGGTAGGCTATCATTTGCCGACCGCTCGTCACGCCTGGCGTTCTCATCGGCGGCCGTCTCGCTTGTGGCGTCGTCGGCAGGCTGTGAACGCTGGCGGCGTTCACTGTTTGGTGTGCTTTTCAGCATAGCGTCGTTCCTCGTCCGATAGAGTGCGCGCTCAAAAGCGTTCGCCTTCAAGCGTAGGAGTCGTCAGTAGCCAACCTCGCGCTGGTAGGTCAATTCATCCACCAGCGGCACGAAATCCAGGCGGCGATACAACAGTTCCGCCGGATTCCCGTGTTTCACAAACAAGCAGCACGTCTCATGCCCTGGCCTGATGATCTCGCCGATGACGCGCGCGAGGAGGGCTGTCGCCACCCCGCGATGGCGCGCCTCTTCTACAGTATACACCCCCATGATGGTTGGAATCTCCTCGAAGAGAGTGACATACGCGCCCCCGACGATACGGCTTTCGAGCGCCGCCACGTAATAGCGGCACCAACCTTGTTCCTGTTCGCGCCAGCGTTCACGCGCCCGCTGGCGCACCACCACATCCTGTGGATATCTGTCGTCGAAGAAGGAGCGGCGGCTGCCATATTCATACGCCCACATCTCATCCCACGAGCGCACAGGAAAGACGCGCGCCTGCAGATTGAGCGGCGCGGTGATCGGGCCGTGGTGGGCCATCAACAGCAGGGCTTCGGTTAGCATGAAACCGGCGCGTGGCAACGCCGCGACGAACTCGCTCTCGCCGTACCGCTGGGGCATTACCGTCCACTGTGTTTGCATGCCGCGATGGCGCGCGAACCGCAGCACCCGCGCAATCACTTCGCTTGCCGCGTCTGGCCGCGCTGAGGCAAACGCCACGCGCAAACGCGCGCCGTCGAACTTGAAGCGCGCCGCCCCATAGGGAGCAAGGTCTGGCCCAATATCGGTATAGCGCTGTAGTCGCTGCTCCACAATGCGGCGAGTGACATCCTGAATGTCTACCATGCTGGGTACGGTACTTTCCCCTTATGCGTTGAGACGCGCCTCCTCCGGCTGCGCTCCCTGTGCATCGTATCGTATCCCAGGCACGGCGTTTACTGCAAGGCCGCCGCCCGGCGTCAGGCTAGGAGTGCGTTGAGCGTAGCCAGCGCTCGACCATCCGTACCAGATCACGCGGACGATAGGGCTTGACGAGGTAGTCCACACAGCCGGAGCGCAACGCCAGCTCGCGGTCGTCGCTCATCGCATGGGCGGTGACGGCGATGATGGGCAGCCGGGCATAGCCGGGGCGCTGACGTATCAGTTCTGTGGCGCGGTAGCCATCCATAACGGGCATCGAGAGGTCGGTCAGGATGAGGTCAATCTGTTCGCGGTCGAGGATATTCAAGGCTTCGCGTCCGTTGCGTGCGGAGATACTTCGGTAGCCAGCATAGCGTAAAATCTGTTCGGCGAGAAGGCGGTTGCTGTCTTCGTTTTCCACCACGAGAATCATCGCATGGCGCTGACGCCGTCCTCCCAGTGGGCGGAGTTGTGGCTCCTCTACGGCGCTTGCGGGCGCGGCGGGAATCGTCAGGGAAGAGTTCATAATCAGCCAGCCTTACATTTTTTCTGACGGCTACTCCTTGCCCGATTTCCTGGCGTTGCGCCAGGTTCGCAGGAAGAGCAACCTTACTACCCAGGTGACGAAAAAGCACAATCGCGACACGCCAAAGGGCGCAAGCGCGTGTATGGGGCATGCGCTCTTCCACACGTTACCCCACATCAACCACGCGGCTTACGCCCCACACCCCTATTGTATCCACATATCATCCAAAGGTCAAGACTGATGAGGATGAAACAGACCTGAAAACCACCTGAAAGTCCTATAAGACTTTGAGAATGTGACGAGGATCACCGTTTCGGCTGGTACTTTTGCCTGCGGGTGACGCATTTGGAGAGGAGTAGCCATTTGGCATAGGAACGCCCCAATCCTCTCCAGATGTGATACGATAGTCTTCGAGTTTCATGCGCATCTTACCATCTTACACCATCCCAACATCCGCCCGTGCGCCTTACATCAGGAGAGCATATCATGGCCGTGACGGCAACCCGCAACCTCCAGGCTTCCAGTAAACCGGAAGCAACCACCGCACCCACGCTCGATTTCACCCGAAACGACAATCGCATTGATGAATTGCTTAGCTTGCTCAACGAGATCGCCGATCTGCGTGCGCTGATGGCGCTAAGCGAATGGGATCAAAACACCTCGCTGCCCAATGGAGCAGGCGAGATACGCGGCATGCAGATGGCTACCTTACAGGGGTTGATGCACGAGCGCGAGACGAATCCGCGCATCGGCAAACTGCTTGGTGAACTAGAGGGCGCTGTGAGTGACAAACGCTACTCCGACGCGGATCGCGGCCTGGTGCGCCAGGCGTCGCGCAACTATAGCCATGCGACAAAACTGCCGCGTGCGCTGGTGGAGGAGATGGCCCGCGTCGGCTCGGCCAGCTTCGAGGCATGGCGCACGGCCCGCGCCACCAACGACTTCGCGCTCTTCGCTCCCTGGCTCACCAAGACCATCGCCCTGCAACGCGAGGTGGCCGACCGCTTTGGCTACCAAGAGACACGCTACGACGCCCTGCTCGACATCTACGAGCCGGGGATGACCTCCAAACGGCTGGATAGTCTGTTCGCCACCGTGCGCAAGGTAAGCGTCAAGCTCTTGCAGCGCATCCAGACGCTGGGCACGCCAATGAACACTTCTTGCCTGGAAGGTAAGTTTTCGGCGGCGAAACAAGATCAGCTCTGCATAAAGATTCTAGAGCACATGGGGTACGACTTTGAGCGCGGCGAGATGAAGCGTTCACCGCATCCCTTCACTACTGATATGGGTAGCCCTTTTGATGTGCGTGTCACCATTCGGCCTATCGAAAACCTCATGCAGGCGGCGCTGATGGCGGCGATTCACGAAGGAGGCCATGCGCTCTATGAGCAGGGCAGCCCCGCAGAGTTCGCGCGCACCCCTGTGGCAGGCGGCGCCTCGATGGGCGCGCATGAATCGCAATCGCGCCTGTGGGAGAACGCCATTGGGCGATCAGAAGCGTTCTGGCTGGGGCAGTTCAACGTCGTGCGCAGGGTTTTGGGCAAGCGGTTTGCCAGCGTCGAGCCGAGCGAGTTCGCGCGGGCGCTCAATGCGGTTGAGCCGAGCCTGATCCGCGTGGAGGCCGACGAAGTGACCTATAACCTGCACATCATCATCCGCTTCGAGCTTGAGAAGCAGATGGTGAACGGTGAGGTGGATGTCAATTCGCTGCCGCGCCTGTGGAACGAGAAGTATCAGGAGTATCTGGGGATCACACCGCCCACCGACACCGACGGCATCTTGCAAGACATCCACTGGACGAGCGGCTTTGGCTACTTTCCCACCTACACGTTGGGTAACCTCTACGCCGCGCAGATGTACGAGACGCTGCGCAAAGTGTTCCCAGACTTCGATGAGCGGCTGGCCAAAGGCGACACCGGCTTCATCCTGGCGTGGCTGCGCGAACACATGCACCGCTTCGCCTCGGTCTATCTGCCCGAAGACCTGATCACCCGGATGACCGGCTCGGCGCCAAGCCCAACGTATTTCGAGCGGTACCTCACGCGAAAGTTCTCCGCGCTGTATCATCTGCCGCCGGAGAAATAAGACCTCCTCATCCTGCGCTGCTCGCTGGCTCAACCAGCAACGACGTGGGGAAGGCGATCTCGGCGACCGTCCAGCGTGGCGCCTGGTCGTCCTGGTCGGGCCTGATGGCAGGTAGCGCAGGATCGGTGACTTGCTCACCTTCCGCGCCGGGGTCATATGCCGTCTCATACATCGTAAACGAGCCGCGCAAATCTGAGGCGACCAGCCGACGTACCAATTCAAGGCCAAGCCCACCGGCCTCCTCCACGGAGAAATCCGCAGGGAGGCCGTTCCCATTGTTGGCTACCCGTATCACAACGCGCTCATCCTCAAGTGTGACGCTGACGCTGATCTCGCCCGACAAGCGCCCATCGAAGCCGTGTTCGATGGCGTTGGCTACCAGCTCGTTGAGCACAATCGCCAGGGTGGTCGTCTGGTCGGTTGGCAGGTAGTACGGCGCCTTGCCAATGCGAAAGCGCAGGCGCAGCGAGGGAGGAGCGGCGTTGATGCGTGAGACGCCGACAATCTTGCGCACGATCTCATCTATCGGCGCCATGCCAAGCCGCCCGGTCGAGAGCAATTCATGCGCGGCGGTGATCCCCTGGATGCGGTCCATGCTTTCGCCAAGCACCTGCTCCACATCCGGCGAGTGCACTCGGTTCCTGGTCAGGTTCAGGATGGAGCGTACCTGCTGTAAATTGTTTTTCACCCGATGGTGCATCTCACGCAACAGGCTCTCTCGCACCCGCAACCCCTCGCTGGCAGCTTCATAGAGGCGTGCGTTTTCAATGGCGATGGCTGCGACATTGGCGAACGTCATGAACAACTGCACCTGCTGATCCGAGAAGGCTTGCCGCTGTCTGCCAAACAGGCAAAGCACCCCAAGCAGCCCATGCACTGTATACAGCGGCAAACTTAAGGCGACATGCTGATCGTCAATGACCGATGATCTCCCTGCAAAGAAGCAGGTCTTCTCGCGTCGCATACAATCCAGTTTCATCACAGCTTCGCCGCTTTGCGTCAACTGGACGACGCAGCACTGTCCCGTCAGCGCCACAGAGGGCGGCAGCGCATCTTCTGCGAAGCCAAACGTCGCCGCGACACGCGCCTGCTGCCCCTGTTGTCCCTGCTGCGCCTTGTGTGCCTCATGCGCGGTTTGGCGCTCCTGGCCGCTGCGATCCAGTTCAAAGACGACGCTTCGTTCGGCGCCGCTCAGTTGCACAGCCTGTTCGACGATCATCCGCAGCACTTTTTGGCGCTCCAATGACGCCGCGACCAGCGCAGAGGCGCGATAAAGCGTACTCAACTCCTGGAGTTTGCGCCGTATCTCCGCATCGTTTGCCACAAAGAGGCGGCTGTTTTCGATGCTCATGGCGATCTGCCCCGCGACAATCTCTAAAAAGGTGACATCATCAGGGGTAAAGGCGCGCGCCGCCTGGGTCTGCACGCTGATGGCGCCTTCGAGTCGCCCGGAGGTGAAGAAGATGATCGGCGCCGACAGGAGGCCATGAAGTTCAATGGGATAGGCGCTCGCCTCATCGCGAAAACGTTCATCGCCAAGCGCATCCGCCACAAGCAGCGGGTAGCCATGCTCGGCGACCCACCCGGAATAGCCCTGCCCCATCGCCAGCGTATAGTGGCTGCCGCTCGACGGCCACAGACCATTTGTCGCGCGAAGCTGCAATTCATGGGACGCTTCATCGAAGAGGAAGATTGAGCACAGGTCGGCGTTCATCTCTTCGGCGATGGCCGACGCCGCCGTCATGAGCGTCTGGTGGATGTCGGTTGGCGAGTTGGCGGCGTCGTTCACCAGCTTCAGCGCATGCAGCCGCGTGACACCGCGCTCAGCGTTTTCGGCGTCTTTCATCGCCTGGTATCTTTTGGCGTGTTGGTAGCCGCGCGCCAGGGCAAGCGCCGCCTGCGCACAGAGCGAGCCAAGCGCCTCGTGCGCCTGGGCCAGCGTCTCGTAGTCGTCGCCGAAGAGGTCATTAAGGGTATGCGCGAGGGCTGCGCGCCACTGTTGCAGGCTCGCCAGGCGAGCATCCAGCGCGCCACCTTGCTCGGCGAGCGTCTGACCCGACGCCTCGAAGCGCGGGAGGTAGGAGTCGTCGGGCGCGCCGCAGAGCGCATCCAGCAGCAAGGTCGCGTCGTCTGCGTCATCCAGGCCGAAGTCAACGCCGGTCGCGCGCTCCATCCACTCTGCAAGCCGCTGGCGCAGCGCCTCCTTGTGCATCAGGAATGCCAGTGTGACATCAGCCATTGCGCCGCCATCCTTTGCTCCGCTTTGCCGGAAACGTCTCCCAATTATCGCCGTTGGGAAGCAGCAGGTATCAAGGTATTCTATCGCCAGGGCGGCGGGTGCGTCAAGCGCCGCCCGTCTGCCGCTGACGTACTCGTTCCAGCAAATCGCGTTGGGCGTCGGTGAGGAGAAGCTGGCCAGCCGAGAGTTCGTCCAGATCGTGCGCCAACACATCGAGCAGGCTCAATAGCGCAGCATGTGCGGAGGAAAGCGAAAACTGCGGCAGGGTAGTCCCCAGGCGCGCTTGCAGCGCCGGGCTGGCATGCGCCTCAAGGGTATGTGGTGTGCGTTGGCCGCCATGCGTGCGTGCGAAGACTTCTATCAGCAGCGTGCGACTTCGGTGGAGCAACTCGATGGCCATCCAGAGCCGTTCTCGTCGGAGCGCGACATCTGTCTCAAGCGCATAGCGAAGACTCTTGCCAAGCAATTCTGAGAGCGGCTCTGCTGGAGCCTGTGGTTGCGCCAATCCAGCGGCGCGGATCGCTTCTGTGGTGAGCGAACCGGCGAGGACGCGCACGCTCTCGACGATGTTTGGGCTGGTCGCGCTCAAGGGATGATAGCGGATTGATAGCTCCAGCAGCGACGCCAACACCATATCGCCAGAGTCCGCGCCGGTAGGAACAATGATCGCCGCACGCTCGCCAATCGCTTCGAGCGCATCGCCAAGCCATGTGAGTTCGGCCAGGGGGTCAAGCACGACGCCATCCGCCAGCGTCACATCGAGATCGAGGTCGGAGTCGTCATCCCAGTTTCCACGCGCCAGCGAGCCGAACAGCGCGACCGCCAGCACACGCTCGTCGTTTGTGTAGAAATCCACGATGGCGCGCAAGACCTGTTGATGATGTTCATTTCCTGGATATTCTTGTGACATGCTGTATGGTGTCCTATTTCTTTCGGCTTCTGGCGTAGAGTGTGTGTCTAATGGATGGTGATTGAGGCAGCCAGACACGCCGTCTTGGCGCGCGGCGGTACTTGGGCGCTCGCTGTCCTTTCGCCTGTACCGCTTTCCGGTTATTTTGGGCTGGTGAGGATGCGTGTGCGGCCATCCTCCACTATCACGCGGCCAGCCGTTACCAGCTTCAGCGCCTCAGGCAACAGGCGATGCTCCTGTTCGAGGATGCGCGCCGAGAGGCTTTCCACTGTATCGTCATCGTAGACGGGAACGGCAGCCTGTAGGATGATTGGCCCGGCGTCCACCTCTTCGGTGACGAAATGCACCGTGCAGCCGCTGATCTTCACGCCAGCTGCCAGCGCCTCGGTCTGCGGGCGCGGCGCCATGCCACCGGCGAAGGCGGGCAACAGTGAGGGATGCACATTGAGGATGCGATTGGGGTACGCGCGCACGACAGCGCCATCGAGAATGGGTTTATAGCCCGCCAGCGCCACATACTCCACACGCGCCTCACGCAATGCTGCAAGGATCGCCTGGCCACCCTCTGCCCGTGAGGCGTAGGCTTTGGGACTGATCAGGCAGGTCTGAACGCCGTAGCGGGCGGCAATAGCGAGCGCGGGGGCGTCAGATCGGCTGGAGATCACCAATCCCACCCGTGCGGCGAGCATGCCCGCCTCAATTGCCCGCAGAATCGCTTCGAGGTTGCTGCCGCGCCCCGATACCAATACGCCTATAATTGGCGGAGCGCCAAAGGCAACAGGGCTTCTGGCTGGTAGAGATTGCGCATCTTCCATACAACTGCTTCCTCAAAAATTCGCTTGCAGATTCTCCACCCTCACACGCGGTTCACCGTTCCGTTGCGTCCGCGCGACGCCCACACGCCGCGCGCCATGTGCTTTCGTCATTGCTAACACTGCCCCTGCATTATCCGGGCGGCACCACAGGACAAACCCAAGCCCCAGGTTGAAGACGCGCGTCATCTCGTCCCAACTGACGTTCCCGCGTTGCTGGATCAGCCGGAAGATCGGCAGGATGTCCCAGGTCGCAGCGTCGAGCGTGATCGCCAGCCCATCTGGCAGGACGCGCGGCAG
>JAJPIU010000089.1 GCA_021324535.1 Pseudomonadota bacterium | reverse complement strand
CGAAGTGATTGTGATCGACGAGATTGGCACGGAGTTGGAGGCGCAGGCGGCGCGCACGATTGCTGAGCGGGGGGTGCAACTGGTGGGGACGGCGCATGGGCGCACGCTGGAAAACCTGCTGTTGAACCCGACCTTGGCTGACCTGGTAGGCGGCATCCAGGCGGTGACACTGGGGGATGAAGAGGCGCGGCGGCGGGGCACCCAGAAGACGGTGCTCGAACGTAAGGCGCCTCCTACTTTCGATGTGCTGGTGGATCAGGAGGAGCGCCACCTTGTCGGCGTTCACCACGATCTCGCCGCCGCTGTTGATGCGCTGCTCAGGGGCGAAGCGCCGCAACGCGAGATGCGCGAACGGCTGACCGATGGCTCGGTGCGCCGCTGGAAAGAGCATGCCACACGCGGCGCACGCGCCGATGGCGTTGGCTTACCTACCCGTGAGGCGCCTTCCCAGCGTGAGGAGGTGGGCGCGCGCCGTAGCCAGCGTGGAGCGCCTGGCCAACAGGGACGCTCACCGTGGTGGGATGAGCGTAGTGGGCGGCCTTCACGCCGATCCGGTGGCGATGATGTGGCATTTGGACGCCAGGGCATAACAGGCATAGAAAACTCCAATGGACGCTGGCTCGACCCTGAGTTGGCCCGCAGCGCCGCGCTGGTGGCCGCCCGTGAGCGTGAGGAGCGCATGGAACAGGCAAGGCGCGTGTATGCGCTTGAACATGGTGGGGCGGTTGCGCAGCGCAAACGGCGCATTTATCCCTTGGGGGTGAATCGCGGGCGGCTCGATCAGGTGATCAACGAGCTTGGCGCGCCTGCCGTCATCAGCCGAGACGAGGCTGACGCCGATATTCTGCTGATGCTCAAAAGCCTCTATCGTAAGCAGCCGGATCGCGTGGACGCGGCGCTGGCCAGCGGTATGCCTGTCTATATGCTCCAAAGCGCGGGCGTCGAGCGGATTCGCGAGGCGCTGAGCGACATCTTCAATATCGCACGTCCCCAGGATACGCAACGTGGTCGGCCTGTGGATGAACACGGGGGGCGCTTTGAGCCTGATGAGTCGGATGATGAGTGGCTCGATGACGATATGGATGACGCCGAAGACGATGAGTAGGCTCTGGCGCGTCAGGTCAAGAGGTGGCCAATAGGGCCACACACTTGCTGTGTGATATACCAGCCGCTTTCGAGGGAGTCTTGATCTTCGGTGTAGACCGAGATGGCATACGTCTCGGAGCCAAGCGTCACAATTCCTGACGAATTGACATCCCATAGGCCATCCGGCCCCTGCACCCAACCATCTTTCATCGCATAGCTTGCGCCCGCTGGCGCTGTATCGCCCACGCCCTCTTGCTCGTCCGGCACGACGTTGCTCATCAAGGAGAGCGCCAGATTGGTGTCGTCGGAGTTGAGCAGTTGACCGTCCTGTAACATCGTCAACAGGCGCACCATCGAGAGCGGCGACCACTCGCCGTATCCCCATCCATTGGGGTTACGCACGTAATCGTTGATGCCGATGCTTTGCAGATACACATCCAGTCCGGCGTCATACCCAATGGTCTGATAGACAAGCTGCGCTGCGTCGTTGTCGGAGTTTTCGATCATCGCGCTCAACGTGGCGATGTCGCTTTCCTGGGGAACAGCCCCCTCCGTCTCGAGCATCGCCAGATACGCCACCAGCAGCGGCACCTTCGCTGAGCTTGCCATGATGAATACTTGCTGCTCGTTCGAGACATAGTAGGTATTGTGGCTAAGATCATATACCGCAACCCCTACGTTGTCTCCCAGGGTTGCGAGATAGCTCGCCAGTTGCGGCGAGAGCGCGTCTATCTCCTCCCAAACGGACGCAGAGGCCGCTGGCGCATGTACTGTGAGCGCCGAGGCTGGCGCCCAGCCGTTGTTATGTTGGCTGCGGGTTGCCCAACGCACACTATAGCAGAGGATGGCTTTGTACCAGGTGGCCGCGCCCGTCAGGGTGACTGGCGCGTTTAGCCCGAGATGAACCTCCGCTTTTCCGCCTGGATGTGTGGTAATTGGCGTGAGGCTGTCGCCGGTCATCCAGGCATGCAAACCAGCCTGCGCATAGGGTGTTGGCGCGCCAAGCGTCAGCAGATAGGCGCGGCCCAATGCCAACGGGGCAAGCGCCTGATCCGAGGAGGCTGCGTCGAGGTCATAAGTGATGACGCCTTCCCAAAACGCCTGGACGAGCAGATGATGCACTATTCCATCCGACGCGGTCGTCGTCATCGGGAGGGCCTCGCTGAGGGGCGCGCCCAAGTCCACCTGCCAGCCGTCAGGCGCTATATCGGGCCGAAGCAGCATATTCCAGATCTGCGGTGGTATATAATGCCCGACAACTGTCCCATTCGAATTCCCCTCCGCGACGAAGACCGGCTTTGATACGGGCTGTTCTGCTTTGGCTGGCGTAGGATCGCCGGTTCCGGTTGGGTTGTCGCTCACCGTCACAGGCGTGCTGGGGCCGATACCTAAGGCTGCGTATATCCAGACAGACGAAGCAACCAGGCTGCCTGGGCGTTCAGCGACCAGTGCGGCGGGGGCAGTCGCGGCGCGCAACTGCACATATGTTGCGCTTGTTGCGCTTGTTGCGCTCGAATCGCCCTGAAGCAAGAGCGGCGCTTTGCTGCCTACCGAGAGCAGCCCATGGAGCAGGGGAATCCATTCGATGTCTGCCGTCTGATCGAAGACGCCATCCTCAATGAGGAGGCTACTGAGATCGTTCGCTGTCACATCGTTGGCTGCTCCGGGGGTACCTGGCGGATTGGTGGATGATTGACGTCCAAGCAGCGAATATTGGCCCGGCGCAAGGAGCGCCCCGTCCTCAAAGAATTGGATGACGCCCTGGCGGATGATGAATGCTGTGGTGATCGGCGCTCCCAGCCAGAGCGCGCCCGCGTGACGGAGATAATAGGAGTGAAATATCGGATCGAGTGGGTATGTGTGTATGGCAAACCCTGCGTCCGCTGCTGGGAGCGCCGTCTGAAGGCGATCAAGCGACCAAGCGAGCGGGCCATCAATCAACCGGGGATTTTGCGTTTGCCCTGAGCCGTCGGTTGAAGGGATGCGGATTTGGCCATGCGCAATGGCAAAGGCGACCGGGGAAAGCAGTGTGATTGACAGAAGGACAATGATCACGCCGCCGATCAAGCGGCTTCGGGTGTTCTTTTTGGAGACGCCGGATGAAAGTTTGGAGAGTTTGCTGGCACGCTGATGAATGTAGAGCAGAGGTGAGCTGATTGACGCCGGTAGTCCTGCCAACACAGCGGGTGTATCAGTTGGGTTTGCTGTAGGAGACACTGGAACCTCTGGGGGAAACGTCTCCTGTGTGGCTGGCGCTTGCTCGCGTTCCGGTTGCGCGGTGGGTTCGGTGGGTTCGATGGTGGTGTGCGCTTGGGGATCGGTCGCCTGTGTGGGCGCTTGTGATGTAGATGGGATAGCTGTGTCTTCTCCCTCTGCTCTACGAAGGTCATCGCCATGGTCATCGCCATTCATCACGCCTCTCCCTTGCCCAATTTATTCTCTATTTTGCGTTCTGCCATGTCTGGCCAGTGAAGAAAGCTACTATTCTACGTATCTACGTGGTCATATATGAAAACGTTCGTCTACTGAGCTTTCGCCACCAATTAGGGCGGAATACCCAAGCGCAATTCCCTCCGCATTGTAGACTCACAGTGAACTCTCAGGTTATACAGACGGTGGGCAGTGAGACGCGCAATGTGCTACGATCTTTGTGTTGAAGCGTCGCTCATCACGCGATGCCGCGATGCGTTGGCGTTTGGGGCAGCAAATGCAGAAAGACATATGAAGGAGACACACGCATGCCGCAGAAGTTTGATGCGCGTAAGAAATATTTGCTGATCTCCGAAGAGCGGCAAGCGGTGCTTCAGCCGGAAACGTTGCTGCGCGAATTGGGCCTGAAGGAGGGCGACACGTTTGCGGATATTGGCAGCGGCCCTGGTTTCTTTGCCATCCCTGCCGCACAGATTGTTGGTGAGCGTGGATTGGTGCTGGCAGCTGACATCCAGGGGGAGATGTTGACCGCCGTCAAAAGCCGCGCAGGCGAATATGGGCTGCAAAATGTGCGGGTGGTGAAGACGAGCGAGACGGAGATACCTTTACCTCCCGGAAGCTGCGATATGGTGCTGTTGGCGTTCACATTACATGAGATCGAGAGCCATGCGTCGTTCTTGCATCGCGCCGCGCGTGCGCTCAAACCGACCGGGCGGCTGGTGGTCATCGAGTGGGAGAAGCGTGAGCAGGAGAGTGGGCCGCCGTATGCTGATCGCATCAGCCAGGAAGGGTTGTTGGCGGACGCCGAAGCCGCTGGGCTACGCGAGGAGAGCCATCGCCAGTTGAATGACGATCACTATCTGTACGTCTTCTCGCGTGCGGGCGCCTCGTTTGTCGTTTAGCGCCGCTGGCATGTAAGTACGTGTATATGCGTGGCTCTCCCTGTGGATTTGCAGGCAGGTTGCTGGCGCGTGACGCTGGGTTGCGGTATACTTTTCTTTTGGGCTGTTCTCTCTGCTCATGTTGAGGTTCCCCACATTGAGCGAGAAGGATGTGGGCGCATAGCCTGGCCCTGGCGACACACGAACCTTGCGCCGACGAGGTAGGAAAATCGCTACCCGGTGGCGAGCAATACAAAGGGGAGACGAGTGAACGCATACGAGCAACTCACAGCGATCCGCGAACAATTGGAGCAAAACGGCGCCAGCGAAGACAGCATTGATCTCGTAGAGAAGTTTATCAAGCGTGCAGAGTCCGAGCGCGAGAGCAACACGTCGGTGCCGCAGATTATGATGGTGCGCCACCTGTTGCGCCAGCGTGAGGCGCTCGATAACGACGCCATCTACAACGACCTGCAAGAGCTTATCACGGGTATCGAGACGCGGCGCGCCGCGCGGGATGAAGACGCTGTGCGCCCAGCCTATGAGGAAGAACACAAGCCACGCCCCAAGAGCTACTACAAGGCCCTGCGACAGCAAAACGAGAAGAATTAGCGGACAATCAACAGCGCCCTATCGGCGAGATGAGAACACGCGCACGCCATTCCCTTTGCCAATCCGGTGAGGGCGAGTGGCGTGTAGTGTTTTTGTAGTATCTTTAAGGATTTTTCAATCTGGCGGCCCTATGTTCGCATCCGAGGGAAGCCGCTTTCCGTCAGACATCACATCCTCCAAAGGCGTTTGTCACGAACTGTGAAGCGTGCTACTCTTTGAACGATGCAGCGTAGATCATTATGGCGGCGCCCAGTAGCATCCGGCATGATTACAACGGCAACGCGGGGTCGCCAGGAGAATAAACACATGATACTGAGAGGTCGTCCGAGTTGGTATAAGCCTGATGTTGGGCTGGCCTCGCGGATGGTATTGACGATGTTCTTGTTGGGGCTGGTCTATGTCGTCTTCGGCGTGGTGATCGGCGCCATCATGATACACTACGGTGTGTCGCTGTTCTTTCTGATCGCGTTCGCCCTGATCATTGCCGGGGCGCAGTTCTTCTTCTCGGATAAGATTGCGCTTGCGGCGATGGGCGCGCGCTATGTGGATGAGGCTGACGCGCCGGAACTGCATGCGCTGGTGGAACGTCTAGCCGTGCAGGCCAACCTGCCCAAGCCGCGCATCGCTGTCATCAACAGCAGCATGCCCAACGCATTCGCCACTGGACGCAACGCCAAAAACGCGACAATTGCCGTGACGACGGGCATTTACAACCAGCTTTCCACGCCGGAACTCGAGGCAGTGCTGGCGCATGAACTGACTCATATCATCAACCATGACATGCTGGTGATGACGATTGCCTCATTTTTCTCCATCTTGATCGGGCTGTTGGCGCGCAACCTGATGTGGATGGGCTTCTGGGGCGGCTTTGGCGGTGGCTTTGGTCGCCGCCGTGGCAACGACAACCTCGGCGCGTTGATTGCGATCTCACTGTTGGTCTCAGTGGTGGTCTATGCGATCAGCTTCTTGCTGATCCGCGCCCTCTCGCGCGCTCGCGAACTGGCGGCTGACCGAGGTTCGGCGCTGATCACTGGCGCGCCAGAAAACCTTGCCTCGGCGCTCTTGCGCATTAGCGACCGCATGCCGCATATTCCCGAGCAAGACTTCCGTCAAGCCCAGGCGGTGAATGCGCTGTTTATTGTGCCTGCCATCAAGGGCGACTCGTTCATGGAGTTGCTTTCCACGCATCCTTCCATCGAAGAGCGGGTGGCGCGGCTCGAAGAGATGCAGCGGCAGATGGAGCGTGGCCCGCATTAGCGCATAACGCATGAACACAAAAGAGGACACCGAGAGACCTGGAAGGAGAACGCAATGGGCTTTTTCGATGCGCTCTTTGGGCGCCAGAAGCCAACGCCGGTTGGGCCGGAGCGGCTCTTCGCAATGGGAACCGCGCAGGTGACGCTGGAAGTGGAGCAACAACTGACTCCCACAGGCTCAGCGGCGATCTGCTTCAAAGGGATCGCGTCGGGCGCCTTCTCCTCCATCCAGGCCGACCTCGAACAGTTGTTGCGCCTGGCAAGCAAAGATGACCAACTGACGCTCAGACCGTACAAAGATAATCTGGGCTACAGCTGGTTTATTTTCACAGGCTCTGACTTTCAGGCGCTCGTCGCGGCGTTGCATATGGCAAGCCAAACGCTGATTGACAAAGGCTATGGGAGCCAGTTGCTCTTTGCCATCTTCCCCTTCAAGATGGCGGATGGCAAAGAGATGTATTGGATCTATAGTTACAAGCGCAGTTCGTTCTATCCCTTCGTCCCCAAGAAGAATACAAGCGACCCACTGCGCCAGCGCGACAACCCCGAAGAGTTACGGCTGGCCGCCGCCATTGGCAAGGAGCTTCCCGTCGAGCAAGAGTACGAACGCTGGTTCCCCGTCTGGGATGTGCCGCTCTAGCTGAGGTCGCTGTCTCGCTTTCGGTTTGCCTTACGCCCACACATCTCCTTGTGCTATGATAATGGCTGAAGAGTCATGGCATAATTGGCGTGTGGGTTCTTTTGTGTGCTTTGTGTTTGCGGGTTGTGCGCATTAAAGAGAGGCGAACAGATGGCAGGCGTGGTAAGTGATAAGATTGCGGAGAAGTCTGTGGAGCAGGGCGCTGGCAAGGCCAAACGCGGCAAGCGTGAACTGCTCTCGCAGGGTGTGCGCGCCATCAAGCCGTCGGGCATCCGCAAGTTCTTCGATATTGCGGCGGCCATGCCTGAGGTAATCTCATTGGGCGTGGGCGAGCCTGATTTCGTCACGCCGGAGCACATCTCCCAGGCGGGAATCGCCTCGATTCAGCAGGGGATGACCCACTATACCTCGAACTATGGCACGCTTGAACTGCGTGAGGCCATCGCCGATCTGATCCAGCGCCACTATGGAGTCGCCTATGCGCCGAAAAACGAGGTGTTGGTCTCGGTTGGCGTCAGCGAGGCGATTGACGCCTCGCTCCGCTCGCTCATTGATCCCGGTGACGAGGTGATTGTGCCCGATCCCGGCTACGTCGCCTACGAGGCTGATGTGACGCTGGCGGGTGGCGTGGTGGTTCCCGTGCCGACGCGCGTGGAAGACCAGTTCGAACTGAAGGCCGAGGCCATCGCCGCCGCGCTCACTCCCCGCACAAAAGTGATCCTGCTAGGCAATCCGAATAACCCCACTGGCGCGGTAATCGCCGCCGATGAGCTTGCCAAGATCGGCAAGTTGGCCCAGGAACACGACCTGTTGGTAATCAGCGATGAAGTGTATAGCCGCCTGGTCTATGGTCAGGAACATGCAAGCATCGTCGCTCAGCCGGGGATGCGCGAGCGCACGATTCTGGTTGACGGCTTCTCGAAGGCGTATGCGATGACAGGCTGGCGCATCGGGTATGTCTGCGCGCCCGCGCATATCCTCGAAGCGGTTCTGAAAGTACACCAGTACGCGATTATGTGTGCGCCGACGATGAGCCAGGCCGCTGCGCTCGAAGCGTTGCTGCATGGCGAGGATGACGTGCAACGAATGGTCGCGGAGTACGACGGGCGGCGCAAGCTGATAGTGGAGGGCCTCAACGCGATTGGGCTGACGTGCTACGAGCCGCATGGTGCGTTTTACGCCTTCCCCTCGATTGCGCGTGTCGGCCTCTCCTCCGATGAGTTCGCCCAGCAGTTGCTCGACGAGGAAAAGGTGGCGGTTGTTTCTGGCTCGGCCTTTGGTGAGGCTGGCGAAGGTTTTGTGCGCTGCGCTTATTGTGTGGCGCGCGACAAAATTGAAGAGGCTATCGAGCGCATGGGCCGCTTCGTGCAAAAGCATTCCTGATCTGACCTAACCCCCATCCCCCTTCCCATCTATGGGAAGGGGAGTAGAGATATTGTCTAGCGATACAGTGCGCCTGCCCCAACGGGAAACGGCTATAGCCCTGATATATGCGGTACATCCAAGGAAAGAGCGAACGCCTATGACGACCACCGCGACTCCTGAAACCGAGACGATGATGACAGCGATCAGCGCCGATTACGAGGTGGTGATTGGCCTGGAAGTGCATTCACAGTTGCTTACCGCCAGCAAGATGTTTTGCCGCTGTCCGGCCAACTATGCTCATGCCGCGCCGAACAGCCATTGCTGTCCCATTTGCATGGGCTTCCCTGGCGTGCTGCCGGTGATCAATCATCAGGCCGTCGAGTATACCATCATGACGGCGCTTGCGCTCAACTGCGAGATACCGGAGTTCTCCAAGTTTGACCGCAAGAACTACTTTTATCCCGACCTGCCGAAAGGCTACCAAATCTCACAATACGACATCCCCCTCAGCCGCAATGGCTACCTGACCTTCACGCTCAACGGCCAGGAGAAGCGCGTGGGCATCACGCGCGTTCACCTGGAGGAAGACACCGGGCGGCTGATTCATCTCAGTGAGGGGGGCGACCCGCGCACGCTGGTTGACCTCAATCGCGCCGGCGTGCCGCTGATGGAGATCGTCAGCGAGCCAGACATGCGCAGCCCCGAAGAGGCGCGTCTGTATATGGAGAAGCTGCGTTCGATCCTGGTTTACCTGGGCGTGAGTTCTGGCAAGATGGAGGAGGCAGCGTTGCGCTGCGACGCTAACATCTCCGTGCGGCAGCGCGGCGAGACGAAGTTTGGCGTCAAGACCGAGATCAAGAACATGAACTCATTCCGCGCCGTTGAGCGCGCGCTTACCTACGAAGCGCGCCGCCAGATCGAAGAGTTGCAGGCAGGGCGACGTATCGTGCAGGCCACGCGCGGCTGGGTGGAGGAGCGTGGTATCACGGTGTTGCAGCGGGTCAAAGAAGACGCCGACGACTATCGCTACTTCCCTGAGCCTGATCTGCCGCCGTTGGTGGTCAGCCGCGCCTGGGTCGCCGAGATTCGCGAACGCATGCCCGAACTGCCCGACGCCAAACGCACCCGCTTCGTCGCGCAGTATGGCCTCTCGGCCTATGACGCCGATCAACTGACGGCGGATCGCGCCTGGGCCGACTTCTTTGAGCAGACACTTAAGATCGGCCAACCCTACGCCGATGACGCCGCCATGCAGGCACGCGCCAAAGCCGTCGCCAACTGGGAGCTTGGCGATCTGCGGGCGCGGCTCAACACCGACGCGATTGATATTACCGCAAATAAGATCACGCCGGAATCGCTGGCCGAGCTGATCACCTTGATTGAGAGGGGGACGATCAGCGGCAAGCAAGCCAAAGAGGTGCTCGAGAAAGCCTACGCCAGCGGCGAAAGGCCCGACGCCATTGTTGCGCGCGAGGGCATCAGTCAACTGAGCGACGCGGGCGAACTCGAAGGAATAGTGGAGGAAGTGATTGCCGCGAACCCCAAGGCGGTCGAAGACTATCGCGCGGGGAAGGCGGCGTCGCTGCAATTCCTGATGGGTCAGGTGATGAAGCGCAGCAAGGGCCGCGCCCGCCCCGATATAGTGACGCCGCTGCTTGAGAAGCGGTTGCAGCAGGCGTAATATACCTCCTTCCCCCTTCCTGTGTGGGGAAGGGAGCTAATGAAGGGACAGTGGGGTTAGGATAAAAGAAGGGAGACAACCATGCCCAGTGTTGAGTCGCCTGATGCCCTGACGATGGCGCTGACCCAGTTTGACGCCGCCGCCGACCGGCTCGAATTGGATGCGCTCATGCGCGTCATCCTGCGGAGGCCGCAACGCGAACTGGAAGTCAACTTCCCCGTGCGCTACGACGACGATTCAGGAAGTCAGATTTTCAAAGGCTATCGCGTGCAACACAACATCACGCGGGGGCCAGCCAAAGGAGGCGTGCGCTACGACGCGGCGACCACGCTCGACGACGTGCGGGCGCTGGCGATGTGGATGACCTGGAAATGCGCCGTCGTAGCCATCCCTTTTGGCGGCGCGATGGGCGCTGTGGTGGTTGACCCAAAGACGCTGTCGCGGAAGACCATTGAGCGGCTGACACGCCGCTACGCCACCGAAATTTCAATTTTGATGGGGCCGGAGAGTGACATCCCTGGCCCGGATGTGAACACCGACGCGCAGATCATGGCATGGATCATGGATACCTACTCCATGCACGCGGGCTATTCGGCTCCGGCGGTGGTGACGGGCAAGCCGCTTTCCATCGGCGGCAGCGAACAGCGCAACGAGGCGGCGGCGCTGAGCGTGGTTGGTGTGCTGAAACTGGCGGCGGAGGAGAACAAACTCGCGCTGGATGATGCGCGTGTAGCCATCCAGGGCTTTGGCAAGGTGGGCGCGCACACGGCGGAGTACCTGGCGCAGCAGGGCGTACGTGTGGTGGCTGTCAGCGACCGCCAGGGTGGACTCTTCGATGAGCGCGGACTGGATATTCCGGCGGTTGTGCGCCATAAGTCGGAGACGGGGACGGTGGTTGGCTTCCCCGGCGCGCAGGCGGTGAGCGTGGCCGAGACGCTTGAGGTTCCCTGTGAGGTGTTGATTCCGGCGGCCACCCAGGGGCAAATCACTGGCGAGAACGCGAGGCGTGTGCAGGCGCGGCTGATTGTCGAGGGGGCAAACGGCCCGACGACGCCGGAGGCTGACGCCATCTTTGCCGAACGTGGCGTACCTGTCGTGCCAGACATCCTGGCCAACGCGGGCGGTGTGACAGTCAGCTACTTCGAGTGGGTGCAGGACATCCAGAGCTTCTTCTGGGAGGCCGATGAGATCAATGAGCGGTTGCAACAGGTGATCGAGCGGGCGTATCAGGAGGTGACGAAGCTGGCGCACGACCATGAGTGCGACCTGCGCATGGCAGCGAGTATGCTGGCGATCCGCCGGGTGGCCGACGCGACACAGACTCGCGGGATTTATCCGTAGGGATACCGTATTGATTGCAGCACGTTGCAGCGCATTGTGGCGGTAGTTAGTGGTAGTTCGCGCCAAGCGAT
>JAJPIU010000270.1 GCA_021324535.1 Pseudomonadota bacterium | reverse complement strand
TTCCTTGCCTACCAGCCCTCCGGCGCGCCGGGGGTGCGCGCGTCAGGATAGACGGGCGCAAAGGGCGCATCCAACAGGCAGGCGCCGGAGGCAAGCCGCTTGACGCCCTGCCCAGGTGTCTCCAGCCACCGAAGGATGGTTTCCTGGGTGAGGCGATCCGCCGCCACATACTGGGGAACTGCGCCTTCGATCCACTGACGCAGATCCGGCAGGCGCCCGGCGCGTAGGGCGACGTCTACTCCCTCATCAATGGCGTCGGGAAAATCCCATTCGTCGAAAAAATGCGTATTGGAGCCTACGACGAAGCCGAACGCGGCGCCCAGTTCCTCGCCCAGGACTTCCAGCCAGTGCAACAGCGCCAGATAGGGTTGCTGATAGGCCGGGATGACATAGGCGCCCATAGGATAATCTGCGTGATAAGGCAACAGTTCCCGATCTGGGTTTACATACACACTATCAATAATGAGATAGACCACACCAAAGGCCCGTTGGGCCAGCCGGACAAGATATTCTCGTTGCTCTTCATCGCCAATTTCCTCGGCGACCTTTCTTTGCCCGACCCAGTCTGTCTCAAAGGAGAGGGTCATTCCCAAGTGCTTACCATACGCATCAATTGCTCCGTACCCAATCTGGCTCAGCAAGGCAAGAATCGCCTCGAAACTGGATTGATCGCTGATGTCAGGATTAGGAACGTAGGAGGAGATGCCTCCAAACTCGATGCCCTGGCGTTTCAATCGTCGCGTGATCTCACTCAGCCACTCGACGGTCAGTGGACGACGTGGCACGTACAGCCGCGCGAATAGATCAGGTAATGATCCCATTGGTTGCTCCTATAACATATCCATCTTTTAAGAGTACCCTCCTCACCGAAAAGGTGGGCTCACGATGGAAGGCTAAATATCTCAACTTTTACATCTCCAAACCCTTCTGCTGTACGGACAGCACGATTAAAAGCGGAGGATGGATGTCCCTTGTCGTCGAGATATACCCATATTGTATGTCCGCCAGTAGCTTTCAAGAAGTACACATACTTGTTATGTTGATTTGGCAAGGAGGCGCCTTTTGAACCACCTCCCACTTCCACGATGTCACCGTTGTTCAGTATCAGTTCTGTCTCTCCGCCGGACTTTGTTTGTGTGCCATCGCTGTTTGGCTTCATATATGCAAACGTGACGCCAAGCGCGGCGACATTGTCCGCGCCTACTTTCATCAGGACGTACAACTCACGCCTCGCGCCAAGTATCCCCCCTGCGGCTTTGTTACTCCCTCTGCCTTCCGCTGTGTCGAGCCACTTCCTTATTGTATCCGCTGGATAGGGTTTCCCGGTGAGGGGATCAATGGGCAGCGTTCCATCGGGTTTAGCATACACGTCGGAGCTGAACTTTTGCCAGTTGCGCAGGAGTTCGACGATCTGATCGCCCGTATAACCCTGGCTCCGCAGATACGGCACATCCTGCGGCTGCACTCCCGTTGCCGTGCTTTCAAGCAACGCCTTGATGTCGCCTGGCGTCGCACTCTGCAACAACTGATCGATCTCGCTGTCGGTTAGCCCGTCGTTGTGCAACTGCTCGGTGACACGCTCAATATACAACGCTTTGAGCATGGCCATGTAGCCGTCGTACGTGAGGTCGGGATCGGCCTCGATCAGCGCCAACGCATCCATAGGGGTAATGTTGAACCACCCTTGCGCCTGGGCGCTGGCATAGAGTTCTCCAGCAAGCTCGGCGTCGCGTACTTGCTGCCCTACTTCTTGCGCGGCCTCCTGTTCTTCTTGCTGCTCCGACTGCTGCTCGGCCTCCTGCTCCATCTCTTGTTCGGCGTCGAGGTCAGCGTCTTCTTCCGTCAACGCCATCACTTCAGAATCGGCAGCCGTCAGTGTCGCGTCGAGTTCGGCGCCCGTCGCTATGCCACCTGCAATATCGCCCGCCGCCACCGGCACAGTGACTTCGGCGTCAGCTCCAGCGGTGGCCAGGGTCGCGATAAAGTCGCCCACCAGGATACCTGCCAGCACAATCAGTTGCATTTGATAGCCACATGCCGTATCGAGCAGTGACGCCAGCCGCATGTGATGTGTCACCATCCTCGTCAGATATGCACGCGACTTCTGCATATGGCGGAGGGCATTGGTGGCCGCCTCATAGTAGGCGTCGCTGGCGGACCCCTGATAGACCTGCCCCAATGTGCCCAGATGTCCTTCGAATTCGGTGATCAGCGTATCGAGCCGATCCGCATGCGCCTGATACTTCCGCCCCAGCTCTCTCACTGGCTCTGCTGGAGGGATAACCATCACGGTTTTGTGATAGATGTCCCACATATCGTTGATGAGCGCATGGAAGTCGAAGCCGGGAACGTGTATCTTATCGGCTAACCCTTCGAGTTGTGGCAGCATCTCTCCCAAATCCATATGGCGTCTCCCTCAAAATGGCGCGTAAGAAGGACAGCACAGCGCGATACGACGATGCGTATGATGGATGCGGCTGGAAAAAAGATCTGGCCAATCTGAAGCGCGGGGCTGCTATGACTCGGTAAAGCCGCGTGTTACCACACCCTCGGTGGTTTCATAGTCGCTTTTGGCGCGTTGGAGCCGTTGCGCAAGCTGGTCATGGAGCCGCGCATAGGAGAGAAAGCGGCCTTGTACACGGGCAAGCGACTGGCTGTACAAGGCGCCGTGGAGTGGGACAAGCGAGGCTGCCACGGCCTCGCCCTCGTTGCTCAGGGTTGCCACCAGGGCATGAAAGCTGTCACGAATGTCGCCGTGAGCGCGCAACTGCGGATCAAACGCCGCATAGGTGACACGGATAGTCTTGTCAGTTGTTGTCATGGATGTCCTACCCTGTTCGTTTTGACAACGGTTCGATTATCGTTCCACTTCTCACTTTGGCGTTATGGATTTGTTGTTTGTGATGAGAAAGGGATACCCAATAGGAGTCGTTCTGTCAAGTGGCGCCGTCTGTCTTCAGCATAGAGGCGATCACCGCACGGTATCAGCCTGCGTGAGCAGTGGGTGCGCCCCTGAAGCCGCCGGCTCCTGCGCCAGCACATCCGCCAGCGTGGGTAAGGCGCTTGCCAGCGGCCCCGCATGCTCGTGGGCGTAGGCGCAGTAGGCCGCCACCTGACGCTGACGCTCCGCCGCTGACCAGCCCAACTCATCGCCCATCAGCGTCGCTACATCCCATGCAGCCCCTAGGCCGCGCTGTCGGTCTTCGATGGCAAGGCGTGTGCGGCGGGCAAGCGTATCCTCGATGGACAGCGCAAGCTCCGCGCGGCATGCCCACACCACCTCAGCGCGAATGGCTGGCAGATCGCCAACCAGCCGTCGCCCAAGCTCAGGCTCACCCTCCACCAGCGCCACGATGCCCAGCGCGTCGGCGCCATACGTCATACCGAGATGCGCGATCACATCGCCCGCAAGCCCTAGCGCCCGCCCGCGCAACGCCAGTTCCAACCGCGCCTCCGCCCAGTTCTCAGCGCCCGCCACCTTCAGAGAGATGGTGGGGCAGGGGCGACGTCGGCCCTCATGCCGGTCAATGCGATCCACCACATCCTGCGCCATTCGCCGATAGGTGGTCAGCTTGCCGCCAGAGATGGTCAACAGACCGTTCTCTCCTTCCACCAGCGCATGGGTGCGCGAGAGATGCGCAGACTCCTGCACTTCGGCGATGTCTTCATCGGCAAGTTCAGCCGCATTCTGCCCGTTGGATGATGCCGCGCCGCCGTGCGCGTTCTCCTGCATCGCGCCATTTGCCGGTTTCTCCACGAGAGACTTCTCATGGAGCGCCAGCAGCGGGCGATAGCCTGCGAAGGTGGAGATGATGTCGGCGCGGGTGACGGGCCGACGCAGGTAGCGATTGAGGTAGGCCAGCAGGTAGTCAATATCGTCGTCGTCCGCCACAGGCGTCGCCAGCGTGCGCGAGGGCGTATCCGTCGTGCCGACGAGCGCCCGCGAGCGCCAGGGCACGACAAAGATGATGCGCCCGTCATCGGTCTCCGGCAGAACGACCGCCTCATCGCCGATCCCCAGCGTTTCGCGCGCAAAGACAAGGTGCGCGCCCTTGCTTGGCGCTATGCGGAGCTGCGGAGCCTCGTGCGCCAGTCGCTCGGTGCGTTCCGCCCAGACGCCCGTCGCGTTCACCACATAGCGCGCGCGAATGAGCATGGGCAGCGGGCGCGTTGCGCGCCCTCCGATGGGATGGGGCATTGCGCCATTCGGATGATCCTGTGCGTCTGCATCATCCTCGGCTTCTACTTCTGGCAGCGTCTCGCGGGCATAGACGCCAACGATGCGCCCATCATCCACCTCGAAGCTGGTCGCCTCGCAATAGTTGGCGATCAGCGCGCCGCGTTCGGCGGCAGCCCGCAGCACTGCCAGTGTCAGACGCACATCATCGGTCTGAGCATCGTAGTAGAGAAAACCTGACTTCAGGCCATCGGGCGTGAGGCATGCGGCGTGGCGCTCAGTGTCGGCGCGATTGAGCCGCCGATGTCTCCCAACATTTTCGCGTCCGGCCAGCGTGTCATAGAGCGCCAGACCAATATCGAAGATTTCGCTCAAGCCCAGGCCAAATGGAGGGGTGAAGGGTAGGCCGACAGGATGCTTCGCGCCGACATAGAGCGGCAGTACAAACGCGAGTGGGCGCGTTAGATATGGCGCGTTGCGCAGCATGCGTCCCCGCTCAACCAGCGCCTCGCGCACGAGCGGCACATCGAATTGTGGTAGATAGCGTATACCGCCGTGGGCCAGCTTTGTTGACCAGCCGCTTGTCCCACTGGCGAAGTCGCCCCGCTCGATCAGCCCCACCCGATAGCCACGCGCCGCCGCGTCGAGCGCGATTCCGGCGCCGGTGATCCCACCGCCGATCACGAGGATATCGAGTTCTTCCGCTTGCATGCGAGCAAGATACAATTGACGTAGCGCGGTCGAGCGTTCAATCATAGGGGAATGCTCCCACCAGGCGAGGGAATGTCTTCAGGGTCTTTCGTCGTGTGATATGCGACGGATATTATCTTAACTATATACCAAACAGGCCAGAACCTTGTGGGCTTTCTTCTCCATACGGTACAATGGCGCCAGGGTCTCTTCTCTTCGTTCGTCTTTTCAGACCCTTTCGAGTCCATCTGAACCACACCATACCCACATGCTCTACTACACGCAGAAGGAGGCGGCGCCGATGTCTGGTCAATCTGGAGCGCGCGTATTCGCTATTGCCAATCAAAAAGGGGGCGTCGGCAAGACCACCACCTCCATCAATCTCGCGGCCTGCCTGGCGAACGCAGGTCGCCGGACGCTCGTCATCGATCTTGACCCGCAATCCAACACCACTACTGGCCTTGGCGTAGACGCCCATCGGGTCGGCCTCTCGGTCTACGAGCTGCTGGTCAACGAAGGCGTCACGGTGGACGAGGTGATCAAGCGCGACATCCGCCCGAATCTGTCGCTCTTGCCTGCGAAGGTTGATCTCTACGCCGCAGACATCGAACTGGTCTACCTTGATCAGCGCGAGTACCGTATGCGGCGTATCCTCGATGGCCTCAAACAGGACTACGACTTCGTGCTGATTGACTGCCCGCCATCGTTGGGCCTGCTCACGGTCAACGCGCTGACAGCCTCAGATGGGGTAATCTTGCCACTGCAATGCGAGTATTTCGCGCTAGAAGGCATGCAGCAGTTGCTCAACACCATTCGGCTTGTACGCGACCGGCTCAACCCCAAAGTCTATCTCTTCGGCGTCGTGCTGACGATGTACGATCCGCGCACGCGGCTGGCGGGCGAGGTAGTCGAGGAGATCACCCAGCACTTCCCACAGGAAAAGTTTCAGAGCTTGATTCCCCGCAACGTGCGTCTCTCCGAGGCGCCCAGCTTCGGGTTGACGATTCTCGAACACGACTCGCGCTCCCCTGGCGCGCTGGCTTATAGGCAGCTTGCCGAGGAAGTGATTGAGCGGGCCGCCACCATCGGTACGGAGGGCGCGCATGCCTAAGCAGCGGTTTGGCCTGGGGCGTGGCCTGGACGCCCTCATCCCTGGTACAACGACCGTCTCGGAGGAGGCGCCACTTGATACGAGCCTTTCACCTTCGGCGCTTTTCGAAGCGCCTATTGACGTGATCACGCCCAACCCACAGCAGCCGCGCGCACCTCTCAGCGAGGATGAGCAACTGCTCGAACTGGCGACCTCGATCCAGCAGTACGGCCTGTTGCAGCCACTGCTGGTGACGATTGTCAGCGAAGAGGGCCAGGCGCCGCGCTACCAGTTGATCGCTGGTGAGCGACGCTGGCGCGCCGCACGGCTGGCCGGGCTTGAGCGCGTGCCAATCATCATCCGCGACGCCACGCCGCAAATCATGCTGGAGATGGCGCTGGTGGAGAACCTGCAACGCGCCGACCTCAATCCGCTGGAAGAGGCGCAAGGCTACCTGATGCTGATTGACGAGTATGGTCTCACGCAGGAGCAGGTGGCTGAGCGCATTGGGCGCAACCGCGCGACAGTGACAAATACCCTGCGCTTGATGCAACTGCCGCAGAAGGTGCGCGATTTCCTCGTGCAACTGCCCAAGGTGTTTACCGAGGGCCATGCGCGTGCAGTCTTGCAGGTGAACGGCGACGCCGAGCGCGTGCATCTGGCGGAGTTGATCGTCTCGCAGCGGATGAGTGTGCGTCAGGCGGAGGAGCAGGCGCGACGCTACAACGAGGCGGCGCTACGGCTGACGCCCGACCGCCGTGGCGGAGCGGCTCGCCCGCAGAGCTATGAGACACGTGCGCTGGAAGAGGAGTTCACCCGCGCCACCGAGATGAAGGTACGCCTGCAACGCACGACGAAGGGCAAGGGCACACTAACGCTGTACTTCACCTCTGAAGAGCAGCTCAACACGCTCTACGAGCGCCTGGTAAACACCCCGCGCACGGTCAACGCCATCGGCAGCGGCATCATGGGCGCGCTAGAGGCTGGCAGCAACGGCTCCAACGGCGTTAACGGGCACGACCGCTACGGCATGGGCGAGCTTGACAGCATCGGCGGCATCCTCGACGACGGCTTCGACATCGTGGATGAGGATGACGAAGAGAACTAGGGCTGCCTGAGTAGGCGGGCGGCTCAAGCCACGCATTAAGAACGCCTAATGAAACACAGATAAGCGCCCAGTGGTAGAATCTCTTTGTGAGGAGACTGTTATTGCTGGGCCGATTGCCAGGCCTGTCAAAAGAATCGCTAGAATAGTTGTGATAGCACGCACGCAAAAATCGAAACCCCCGATTCGGCGAGGTTAAGGGTAACTTGCACGTCATCACACGGAAGCGTTTGAATGAGTTTGCTGCTGATCATCCAACAGCGAGCGCAGGGCTTCGACACTGGTATTCGCTGATCAAATCAGGCGCATTCCGCTCTTTTGCAGAACTTAGGCTTGCCTTTCCCAACGCCGATCAGGTTGGAAAGCTGACAGTATTCAACATTGGTGGTAACACTGCGCGCCTTATCGCAGCGATACACTATAATCGCCAAAAGGTCTACATTAGGGCCATCCTAACACATGCCGAATATGACGAAGAGAAGTGGAAGGAGTGAGAAAATGTCAGCAAATGTGGTCGAGCATATTGAGCATGTGTGGCCGGATCTTGCCCCATTGCTCTTTGTACCGCACACAGAGAAAGAATATCAACAACTGGTCGCATTCCTGGATTCACTGATTGACCGGGTAGGCGAGAATGAGGAACACCCCCTTGCCTCGCTCATGGAGGTAGTAGGCGCCCTCATCAAGAATTATGAAGATGAGCATATCCCAGAACTTAATTAACCCGTTGTGCAAGTTTCACTGAACGATGAAGACCCCCAGGTTCAGGGGTCTTCATCTCCTCAAAGACCATGCAAGAGCCCATGAGGAGGTTCCCATGAACCTGG
>JAJPIU010000215.1 GCA_021324535.1 Pseudomonadota bacterium | reverse complement strand
CCCTCGCCTCCGATTGGCTCTCTAGCGGGTGGTTGTGCCTGTGGCGTGGCTGGCGTCTCTCTGGACGCCACTGGCGCCGTCAGCAGTGTCACGCCTTCATACGCTTCGTTCAGCACGGCCTCTTTGGCGCGTGCGCAGTATCCGCAGGTGTAGCGTCCGCCGCCGTCGCGCTCATGGCGCGGTTCACCACATGATCCACACCTGCCAGGCGCATCTCGTAACAGCGGCGCATCCGAGCGTGCTACCAGGAGCGGTTGATGAAGTGGCCGGGGGCGGACTTGTGAGCGCATGGCGGCGATCCGCCAGGCCAACTCGGCTTGCTGATCTGGCAAAACAGTTGGTGTTGACGCCTGAGGTGTTTCAGGGGACGTTTCGCTCCGATATGCGCTTTCCAGAGAGGTAGCAAAAGTAGCAGAAGGGGTTTCGCTACTTTTGCTACCTTCACCGATGGGCGTTTCTGAGGATAGTGATGCCTGCTGTTTGACAGTCCGTTGCGGGATTGCCTGCGACGCCTGGAAGCGCCTCACCCAATATTCAATCTCGTCTATCTCTTCTATCATGGGAGCCTCCCATCTGTTCGTTTGACTTTGTTTCAACACTCAACATTCGGCGCTCATGTCGCATATAATGCGGACTCCTGAGAGTTTTCAGTGTTCTACATTCGTTCAACGTTCGCTCAACATTCGTTTTTGTGTCTCTGGCGATTGTTGAACCAGTGTTGAACGAATGTTGATAACACTGGTGTGGCACTGTGCCTGAAAATAAGGGGATACGTGCCACATTGCATGCCGATTGTTGACTGTTGAAACCTATCAAGAAAAAACGGTAAAGGTGTATGTGCTACGCCCGCCGCGTTCAGGATGACGCTCTTCCATCTTCCCGAACCCACGCTTTGCGAGGTCTTCGAGTTGACCCCTAGCTATCTCGGCGCTCTCCGAAGCCTCTTTGCTAATGCGGGCCAGCATGAGATCTCGCACTGTCACTACGCCGCCCTTGCGTTTCACCCAGTCAAGAATCTTCGCCACCGCCAGGTTGTCTGGTGACGCATGCAAGCGCGCATAGGCCTTGCGCGCTTGTGTCTTGAAATATGCGACGAGCGCCCACGCTCCTTCTACGTCGCATGCCGACACCTTGCCCAGTTCGTCCGTTGCGCCGGATTCCAGTACGCGACAGAGATGAAGGATTAGCGCAAAGCGCCCAGCATACTCACGAAGCTTGATCCACGGGCCGCGTAACTGCTGCGGGAACGCTGGATCGTTGATCTCAGCCGTCAATTTATCTCGCCCTTCCCAGTATGATGCAAAGGCGTCATCAGCGAATGTGGCAATGTTCGGCTTAGGCGGATCAAACAACGTAACTGGCTCTGCAAAATCGAGTTTAAGCAGGCGTCCGATCAGTTCGTCCCAGCCGTCCAGCACCTCGTCAGCCACTCCAGCGCGTGAGTCCACCACTGGCCCAATAGGGGGGTAAACGAACAGCAAGCGATGAATGAATCCATCGGACTGGCCACGTTCGTCATCAAGCGACGCAAGACGATCTTCCTGAATGCCTCCAGCCACACTGACAACAGGTCGGGGAATAACGAGCGGGTGGCGTCGGTTCCGCCTGTTCACCTTGATCAATCCGCCGCTCCATAGCGTGAGCCAGTGATCGCGTTCGCTGCCCTTTCCAGCCGCTTTATAAGCGTCCATTGCAGCAACCCACCCGTGTAACTCGTCACGATATACTCCAACGCCTCTTACTGTTTTCTGCAAAATGTCGCCGAGCGCCTCGATGGTGGTGTCGGTTGCTAAAAACTCTTCCATTTCAGGCTCAACCCCGCGATCCTTGGGGTCTTGCGTTTGCCATGTCGTAAACTCAGCCTGAAACCTGGCAGCAGCGATTATCTGCCGTTTGTTCAACGGGGCGAAAGCATATTCTTCCAGCGCAGGAGTTTTGCCATCACCTGGCGCGCCGATCAGTGTAAGCCAGAAGATCGCCGGACTTGTCTGATTTCTCTTTACCTGAATGCGCCATGTCGCGCCAATGCTAACAGCGGCGGCCACTAACGCGCTGCTGGCAACAAACTCAGGCGGGCAAGGGATCGCCCGTGATGCGGCTTGCGCAAGCGCGCGCATCTTTTCTGGCAGGACGTTAAGCGGAAATTTGCTCTCTCCAATCAGTGAACTGATTGCGACATGGCGCGCCTCATGATCAAGCGCGTCATCTGTAGCATCCGTTTTGCCGCCTACATTTGCTTGTGGTGGCGCAAACTCTGCCCAGGGTTGCGCCGCTTGCAACATGGCCGCCCACTTCTCAGTGAAGCGAAGAGGATCGGAAAGGTAGAGCGCCGATGGGTCTTTCGTTTCGTGTGGCATGGCAACAATCTTCACACGATCTCGCAAGCGCGAAGTCGCGAGCCACGCTTTCACTCCCTCGCCACCGCTATCCGGCTCAACCACAATGTAGATCGTTGGGATACCGTTAAGAAGTGGCGCATCGCGCTCGTCTTGCCAGTTCTTGGCGCCAGGAAAGCCCAACGCTGGTTCGTGGTGAAACCAGAGGGTATGACAGTCGGACGCGCCCTCAACCAGCGTGATATAGCCACGTTCGCGCGCCTCGGTGAGCTTCCATTGGCCATAGGGAACTGCGCGAGAGCCGTACCGCCACTTAAAGCGTTCGCCTGCCGCAGACTTTTCCAAGGCAATTCTGAGCTGTGTACTCACCACTATGCGCCGACTCGCGTCATAGTAAGGAATGCTGATCGCCGCATTGTAGCCACCGCGTGGCGGCACATCCGACAGACCTAGACTGGCAAGAAAGTCAACAGGCAGTTGTTTCATCCGGGCATAGGCAGCCAGCGTGCATCCCGATCCCGAATCTGTCGTATCAGTGACAATCCGAAATGGACGCTCCGAGGATAGTTTGGAAGATGTTGGCGCACACAGATCGGACATGCTACAGCCGAGCGCCTGTACCACTTCCTTTGTCGGGCAGTTTCCCCAGCAGCGAATATAAATGCCATTATCATCGAAACGTCGAAAACTGAGGGAGGGGTTCCTGTCTCGATGGCTAGGAACCGGGCAGCGAGCAGTGTACCAGCCGTTGCGATCTGGCCCGCGCAGTTTATCCAGACGCATGAGCGCATCCCAGGCAGAAGCGATTTGACTTTGACCAGAAATGTTTGCTGTTACCATGCTGTGCCTCTCATCAGACTATCCGGCCTCACCAGGAGGTAGGTATCCTGATGGCGGGCTATCGCCGCCGCGATGCGCTGGCAGAGCGCCAGACCATCGGTAGCTAAACAGGCAAAATCTCGTTCGCCGGTGGTGGCCGCCAGGACGCCCAACCTATCCGCCAGATGGGCGGCGTCATCGAGTGCCCCCTCGGCCAGTGGCGCGTTCCTGTAAGCGTGTCGCAGCGCGCGGTCATGCGCGCTTGACATGCGCCTCGTCGGTCGGGTACCATGTTGAGTGTGAGTGATGCTGATGGAGCTGCTGGGCGCATCCGTGGTGGGGCGCGCCTGGCAGTTTTCGTTTTTTGTCATGTCTAACCCTGTCGCCAGTGCAACGCCACTGGCAGCGTCAGTCATGCCTCGCCCCCGCGCCAGCTTCGGTCTCCCGCATGAGCCGTTCGCAGTACGCCTCGACCTCCGCTAGTGTGAAACGCCGTTTGCGCGGCCCCAGTCGGAGATAGCGAATCCGACCGGCGGCCATCTCTCGATAGAGAAACGCCCGCGAAACCCCTAAACGTTGAGCTGTAGTGTTGATGTCCCAGAGAATCGGCCCTGTGGCCTGATTCATTCCCTGGTTTGCCGCCAGGGGCGCCATCGTTGCTGTCATAAACTCATACCCCCTGCGCACTCAGGCGCATCTTGAAACACTCGTTCGTGTTGACACGTCTCTGATAACGTGATAACGTATCATTGAGACAACTCAATGTCATCATCATAGCACGCAATCTATGAATGTGTCAACAAAATGAGCAAGACAGAAGGGCGGGTTGTTATGTCTACTCAACACGGCGACATTCTGAGGCAGGTGATACAGGAGGCGCTTGGATGGGAAGTTCGACAGGAACTGTGGGACTACTTGCAGGAGCATGGCGAACTGGCAGCCTACGCGGCAAACACCGTGTCGCTTGATGATCTCCTGGAAGAGATTCGACGGCTGGTTCGCTTGTTTCAACCACCCGATCCGTTGCATGAGGATGGGCCTGCAATGCTTTCTGGCGACTGGGCAGGTGTGACGCCTCATAGTGTGCAAGAGGAAGCTGTCTCGCGCATCGTAGCGGAGCATGTCACCCATGATCAGGGCGTTGCTGACTGGCGCGAGTTTTCTTTGGACAATCGATTGCTGGCGTGGCATGATGTGCGTGAATGGCTGATCAGCCATATTCAGGAGAGTGTTCACCCCACCTGGTATCTTGACAATGCGCCCATCCCCGAAGATGCGTACTGGATGATTGACGCAGTGATACAGGAAGATGTCCGCGCCGCCGCGCGCTCGTCTACACAGCCTGCACTGCCAACGCGCGAAACACCTCCACTGCCGGAAGCCCTGGCGCTGTCCATCCCCATCAACCGCCTGATTCGCCAGGGACATGAAGCTACATCTGACGCTTCTGACATGCCAGAAGGGAACACTTTTGGCGCATTGCGCCAGGCGCCCTATCGGCTGCATCATCGGTTTTTGCGCGTCGGCTTCCCAGGTGAGTCTCATGAGCGCGTGTTGCCTGTACGTGAGGGAACAATGTTGTTCACGCTTCAGCACTTGGCAGCTACGCTGTCTTCGACTCTCGGAGTATGGACAGAAGCGCAAGCAACCCTCTTTGTGCTGACTGGCATTCCCCCGTTGATCTCCGCGCTGACAGCAGATGTGACGCCTCATACACAATTCCCCAATTTGACTCGATTGACGTTGCATATTGACCCCACCCTTTCGCCGAGGGAAGTTGCTGATCGGTATCGTGACTTGCGGCGCTACCTTGTCGGCGAGCATCACCGTGAGATCACTGACAAGCATGCGCAACTGGCGCTGTTTGCCGTGACCACCAGTCAGAAGCTCTCTCTTGCTACCCGCATGGGCGCCTGGAATGAAGCGCATCCTGCTTGGGCGTACACCCGCGAAAGCAACTTCTCGCGCGATATGTTACAAGCCCAACGGCGGTTGCTGGGGGCGGTACTCCCCCCGACAGGAAGTGGCGCGAGCAAATCACGTAAGCCGTTCAAGCGCCCTATCACAGCTGACCCCCTGTCTGGGAGTGTAGACGGCGAAGGTATGGGGTCAGGACGCCAAGAACAGTTAGCCGCCGCGCTTGCCCTCATTGTTGATCAGCTACCCACCGAGCAGCAGACGCAGATCGCCAACTACGCGCGGTTGCTGGCGCGAGATAGCGGACTCGAAGCCACCTTACCTGCCGAGGTGTTGGCGGCATTGCCAGATCGCCACCCTGGCCCGCGTTTCAGCCTTTCACCGCAGTTGGCACGCCCTACCGAGACCACGCTCACCCCAGAAGACCTGCAAGAACAGCACAACGTGTTGCAGGCGGCAATAGAGGACACGCTCCGGCGCATCCCCTATCCTACCGAGGGGGAAGAGGAACAGCGCCGCCAGGAGAAAAATCCGGCGTAACTGCCCTCCCCTAACCCGTGTACCCTTTGCGACGGCGCTTGCCCTGTTTGCCCTGTTTGCCCTGTTTGCCCTGCTTGCGGCGGAGTGTCGTTAGCAGGATCGCCAGCAGCAGCGCATCAGGATCGCGTGGATCGCCAGGATCGCGGGGATCGCCAGCGCCGAGGCGGCTTCGCCGTGTTGACGGAGGTGGCGTCACGGCGCGGTCGTACTCGATGCGCCTGGCGCGATACACGCACGATGTGCCATCGCCCGGCGTGTAGGATGCGCCAGCGGTCGGCAGGGCGTAGAGGTAGCCAGCGGCTATCGTTGCCACGTCCTCAACAGAGGGGCCGTCCGTCCAGCGGATGGTGATGACGCCGAGGGGCGTGTGCCTATCCGGTCGGCTCGTCACGGTGAACTGAACGCGCTCCTGGTGATGACCTCTTCCCCACAGGCGCCAGTCACGCACATCCGCCTGATCGGCCAGGTGGCGTTTCAGGAGATAGGCTGTGTCACGCAGGCTGAAGAAGGTGAGCCGACGGCCCGCATACAGGACGTGATGGGTTCCGGCTGGGATGCGAACGGCAGTAGCAACAGTCATGGTCATAGCACTTCACTACTTTCTTCGTGGCCTTTGTAGACTTCATAGGAAGGAATCTGGGGTGTTTGCGCCGCGTGTTCTGTTTTCAAGGTACGAACCCAGGCTTGCGCGGCGCTGTGACTCATGCCGGTCGCGCGTTGCATGCGATCAATCGACTGGGCGCCATCCGCCCACGCTTTTCGCGCTGCGTTTTCATAGGAAGGAAGAGGCCGTCGCGGCGCGCGTCGCCTGCCTTGTGCTGGGGTATGTACTACGCGCGGGTATGTACTAGCGTGCGCAGCGCCATCGGGCGGATCGCTGTCCCCTGGATCGGAAGGCGCAGGCAGGTGAAGTGGGACAAGGGAGAGCGTCTTGGCGTCATGCGTATGCCCATTGCTTGACGCATTGCTTGACGCCTGCGCTGTCGCCTTCCCAGCGCGTCGTGCGGGACGGGTCGGACGGGTGGGCGCTGGCGGTGGTGTCGGTGGTTCGTCATCCGGCCCGCTCGCAGACGACGCCACAGCCATCACTACAGCCTCGCCAGCAGCGCCAGATGCGGCCACCGGCGTCTCTTGCATCCCCACGCAGATCGCCCATGCCAGCGCCTTCCTGCGTCGCCGCTACAGGGGCAACAGATGGCCCCGTCGCATGCGCTGGTGTGTTTGTATGGGTGGGATCGGGCGTATCTGACGCATCGGGAAGATCGGGGGAACGCAGCAGCGCCGAGGCGGCGTCACGCACACCCGCCAGCCGCGTATGGCGCAACCGCTGCCGCAGCGGCTCTAATTCCAGTTCCCGCTGAAGCCGCGCTCGTTCGTCTTCCAGGCTCGTCTGCCTGGGCGTGCGATACCGTGTCCAGGCGGAGAGCGCCACCAGGAAGATCGCGATCCCCGCACGCAGGAAGAGCCAGAACCGCGCGCTGACCCCCAGCGCCGCCAGGGCTTGCGTGGTGGTCATGTGGAACGATTGTTCGCCCAGGAAGGCGTACAGCCCCACGTAGACGATCACTGCCAGCAGCACACCCAAGAGGACATGACCCAACAAGCCCCAGTAACGCCGGTGTACCAACGCCGCACGCGCGCGATCCCACGCGCCCATCAGTTGCGATTCAACGCCTACCGCCTGGCTGATGGCGAACAGGTACAGCAAGGGCGGATAGCTGGCCGTGAGCCGCCCATCTGTCGTCAGATCGATGACGGCAATGATTGCGCCCACCGCCAGCAATGGCCCAGACAGCAGGTTCGCCAGTGCTTCCAGCCAGCGCAGCACAGCGGCGAGTGGCCCCAGCAAGAACATCGGGCGTTCCTCATCATTCACAGTCGTCTGTCCTTTCGGCGTCAGCCGCTTCGGCGGCGCGTGACGCTTCCGCATGCGCGTCATCCTCTGAAAGGCCACGCGCGAGAGCCGCCTGGTAGGTCGCGTCATAGGCGTTCTCATACGCCTCGCTCACCTCGAAGGCGCGCTCGAAGGCGCGCTCGAAGGCGTCAAGCATGTGTTCCTGAATGCGCGCCACCAGCGCGGCGGCGTGCTCTTCTGCCGTTGCGCTGAACAGCGTGCGCTCGATACCCTGGCGCGTGGCGGTCATGATCTCTCTGATGCGCTTCATGCGTCGTCCCCTTCTGGCGCTGGCGTCACATCGTTGGCGAGAGCCGCCTGGAAGCGCGCCAGCGTAGCACGGCGGCGAGTGGCTACAGCAAGAAACATAAGAAACATCGGACGCTCGTCGTTCATCGCCTCTTTCTCCTTGTGTGTGTCTGTGGTTGTGTCTTTGTCTGTGGCGTGGCATGTGGCGTGGCATGTGGCGTGGCGTGTGGCGTGGCGTGGCGTTGCCAACGCTCACAGGCCGAGGCGATCCCCTCGGCGCGCTTGATCACCGCGTCAAGGCGCTCATCGATCCGCGCGTCTACCACGTCGATCAGCAGCGCCAACGCCTCGGCGCGGTCTTCCTCGGTGGAGCCACACAGCACCCGCTCGCCAGCGTCACGAATGCGCTTGGTGACACAGGCGGTGACACAGGCAACGCGATCTAGTATCATTTCTCACCTCCCGCGTCTCCCGCGTCTCCCGCGTCTCCCGCGTCAGCAGTCGCCAGCGTCGCCAGTTCCTCTATCCCAGCGCCATAGCCATCGGCCAACACGACCCGAAAATGCGCCAGCCCTTCCTGCCCACGCGCCAGCAGCATCCGCCAGCGCAGATACGACAGCGCCCAGTGCAGCACGTCAATCCCCTCCGGGCGGATGGTGGGGCCGTGCGGATCAAGCCGCTGCGCAGTTCCCCACAAGGCCGTCGCGCGGCGCGTGATGAACAGTACGGCTTCATCATCCGCCGCAAAGGACGTGGCGAGCGCGTAGACACGCTGCCACTCTGCGGGCGTCATGCGTGGTTCCCACGAGGCGTAGAGTTGCCCCATCGCAATGCGCCAGCCGCTTGCCACTGGCTGATAGGCGTACACGTCAGCCCCAGCGCGCGCCAGGCGGAGCAAAGCGTCGCGCGCCTCGCCGCGCGGCAGGTCAGTGGCGGGGATCGCGGCGATGCTGGCGGCGTTCTCGGCGCGTTCCAGCGGCGTCGCCAGCAAAGCAAATCGGCGAAGGTCAGTCATGGCAGTTGTTTCCTTTCACAAACACAAGGACAGCGCCGGGGTTAATACCCCAGCGCCGCCGCATTCTCTTCATGCGCCAGATCGCGCCCTGCCATCCGCTCCGCCTCAGCGCGCGCCTCCGCTGTGTAGAGTGCGCGCACATAGCGGCCATACCGCAACGCCGCTCCCGCATGTGCGCAGGGCTTGCCCCAGCGCGCCGCCTGGCAGGCGCACGTCGCGGTGTCGTCCGCCAGGTCGTAGCGCACGTCGTAGAACATCTCCGCCTGTGTCTGGCTGGCGACTCGTACCAGCAGCGAGACGATGGCGCTGCTCTCCGCCAGCCGCACGACCTTCACGCCGCGCCCTGTGTTCAGCAGGCCGTGGGTCTCGGCGAGTTCGAGCGCCCGATCACGCCAGGCGCTCACAGTGTTCGTGCGGGGGTTCAGCAGGCGGTCAATCGTTTGTGCTATCATTGGAATGCTCCTTGTGAGTGTGGCGCTTCCCGAATTGCTTACCAGGCGGTGGGAGGCGCCTCTCTTTTGAGATACTCGTTAGCACCTCATGACTTAATTATAGACGATACAAGACCATCTGTCAAGCACATTTTGGGCATATTTTAGGACTTTTGTGGTATATTTATGAGGAGGATCGTTTTGCTAGTACGGCGTCTTCAGGACGCCACTGAAGATGCTGGTGCGATAGTCAGAAAGAGAGAAAGGCAATGAGTTCAGTGGCAGAGCAGGTACGGGGGCGGCCTTTGCCGTTCCTGAAGTTGTGGCGTATGCACAGGTTCATGACGCAATCTGACCTGATTGCTGCGTCAGGATTATCGCGCGCGACAGTAGTACGCGCTGAACGCGGCGATATGACAGTGGGGTTTAGCAATATCAAGCGGCTCGCCGAGGCGTTAGGTATCACACCAGAGGAATTGACCTTCACCGAGCCGAGTGAGCCAACGTCTGGCGTGTATCCGGCAGTCGAGCGCGCCGAGCAGCACAGCGAGGGGAAGGAGGAACAGGAGAACGACACCCCCACACGCCGTCCCTGATCGCCCGTTGTTCCTTGCCTTCCCCCCCCTTTGTGGCTGTACGGCAATTCGTGCTGCGTACAGCAGGATACATCGGGATACGTCAGGCGACACAATAGGCGCTCTTTCGGGGGAAACGCGAACACAGGGAGACCCCAGGATACAGGGGGAAACGACCGCCGCCAACTTCGTAAACCGTAGGTCGTGGGTTCAAATCCCACCATCGGCTCCATCAGAAAGCCTGAAATCAAGCGGCTCGGAGCAACATAACTCTGAGCCGCTTTTGTTGTGAAAATGTCATACTACGCCAACCACTACGCCAACCAGCGCAGAGACGAAAATAGGCGCTTCGCAGAATGTGTGCGGAGCGCCCGTTGTGTGTGAACCCTTTAGGAAATCGGCTCGAGCCTGGCCTCTTCTTCTGGCGACAGCGGCAGATCGTGCCAGGTCGCGCCATTGGGCGCGCCATCCAATAATCGCCGCCGTAGAGGACTTGCGTCGCTTCTACTTCCAAGCCTGGTTCCCACAGCGTTACCCGTTCCTTCTCGCGCAGAGGCAAGAGTTCCCGTTCAGCATCCGAGCCAACTTCGGCGAGCTTCACCAGATTGACCGGTTTGCTCGTGAGCGTGTTGAAGTCTACTTCTATCCGCCTCATGACGTGCCTTCGCTTTGACCATACATCGCTTACGCACTTGCAACAGGCGTCTGTGGCTGAGGAATCGGGCGACCTTCTTCTCGTGCCACTTCCAGCCACTCATCAATGATCACTTGTGCATTAGCGACCGCTTCCTCAGGCGTCGCGCCATCTGCCATTGCCCCAGGTAGTTCTGGTATTTCGACCAGCCAGGCGTTATCTGGCTTGCTCCAGGTCAGGATCATACGGTACTTGTATTCGGCCATCATTTGCCCTCCTTTACGGAAACTGTGTGAGTCCATAGTCGTTGAGGACATCACGGACTTGCTTGACCTGATAGGCTTTGGCCTTGCCATCGCTCCTGGGTTGTATGTTGAGAATCTCTCGCACCCCAGGCATGCTGAACAGATGATGATCGCCTCGAATCCGCTCTGTGAAGCCCATCCGTGCCAGGACGTTGCGGAGATCATCAAAGGGGATGTTAGTGTCTGACCGGCCACTGAGGATACGCCCCAACGCCTTATCAAGATGCGCCATCGCTGGGTAGTCCCTTCTTCTGGCGTGTCATTGCCATTGTACGACAGACAACGCCCTTACTGCGAGCCGGAGGCAGGAAACGCTTCATCCGTACCTCCCAGCGCCGCATCCATCGCATCCGCCGCTTGTTGCTGCATATGCGGCAGGACATGGCTATACAGGCCCAGGGTGATTTCAATGCTGGCGTGTCCCAACATCTCCGAGACAATCTTGGGGTTGATGCCTCGGCCCAAGAGCAGTGTCGCCGCCGTATGGCGCATGTCATGGAAGCGGATGCGCGGCAGCCCCGCCCGTTCGAGTAAGGGCAAAAACTGTCGGCGGAGGAAGTTGACATTATCCATTGGGCGACCAATAGCGTTAGGGAAGACCACATCCAGATTATCCCACGCATCGCCAAGCAGGCGTCGTTCTTCATCCTGGCGCACGCGATGGCGTCGAAGCGCGTCAACTGCTGTCTTGGAGAGCGCAATACGCCGCCGACTCTGTGCGGTCTTCGGTTCGACAAATGTTGGCCCCGCTGTTGTATACTGCAATGTTGCTTGTACTTGGAGTGTGCCGCGTTCAAGGTCTACGTCATGCCAGCGCAAAGCAAGCAATTCACCTTCACGCATACCCGTCGCCAGGGCCAAGACATATAACGCTTCGAGACGATCACCGACTGCGGCGGCTAAGAGCCTGCGTGCTTGCGCCTCAGTCAGTGTTTTCATCTCATGCCGCCGCAAGCGTGGTGGATCAACAAGGTCGCTCACATTGCGTTGTACCAACGTAAGTCGCATTGCGCGGTCAAGGGCCTTGTGGAGCATCATATGAATATGGTGAACGGTGGTGGACGACAAGCCTTCTTCCAGCTTCTTGGCGTAGAGCAGTTGGAGATGTTGGGCGTTGAGCTTGACCAGTGAGATTTTGCCCAGCGTGGGCAGGAGGTGTGAGCGGACAAATTGCTCATATCGCCGCCAGGTCGTTAGGCGAATGGTTGGCTTGACGCTTTCTAGCCAAGCCGTAAAATATTGCTCAACGGTCTGCTTATCGCCCAGCACAGGCAAGCCCGCTTCCTGATCGCGCAGGGCAGCCGCCAACTTGCGTGCAGCTTCCTGGCGGGTCTTGGCGTAGAAGCTCTTGCGCTTACCGCCGTCGAGATTGATACGCGCTTCCCAAAGGCCGTCTGCCCGTTTGGTAATACTGCCTTCGCTATTGCCCCGTTTGGCCATTCCTGCCCCTACCCCTCTGCGAGTATCTGGCCAGCGACAAACTCTTGCAACGCCGTGAGTGGAATGAGGCGCTTGCGCCCCAACTTGATGCTGAGAATCTTCTTGCGCATCACCAACTGATAGCAGGAGGTGCGGCCCAGCCCCAATGCTTCCGCCGCTTCATCTATCGTCAGCAGCAGCTTAACGGGCGCTGGCACAGGAGCGGTGATGGTTTGTACAGTCATAGTCATGCCTCCTTAATGAGCCAACTCATTTCCAGCAAATACGCTATGGTACTCCCCAATGTCTGGGTCTTCCTCGCGTTAGGTGCAGGTTGGTTGGTGGCAAGGAGAAGCGGCCAACTGGTGAAGGACACGGCAGCGCAGGAGCGCAAAACCCGCTCGTCCATACATTTGGCGCTTGATCGT
>JAJPIU010000121.1 GCA_021324535.1 Pseudomonadota bacterium | reverse complement strand
CACGCGGCCCACCCGCTGCTCACCATAGCCAGCATAGCCAGAAGCAGCCAGCGGCAGCGGCCAGCCATGAGGAGACCGTGCACACGACGGCCAGCCACCCCTGGCTCTCGGCGGCTCGCGGCTGGGTACGCGCGGGCAAACTCCGCCTGGGCGAGCGGGTGCTGCGGGCGGATGGCACGACGGCCACCGTGGTGGGGCTGCATGTGGTCTCCGGCGCGGCCAGCATGTGGGATTTGACGGTCAGCCGTGTCCATACATTCGCGGTGGGCGCGGGGCAGTTTGTTGTCCATAACTGCGAGGATACGTGGGCAAAAGTTAAAAAACTATCAAACGGCCAAACTAAGGCAGAATTTAGGGAGGGTGCTGCAAACTGCCAATTCTGTGGTCGTGCCTTTAAGCCAGGAGAGGCAAGAATTATCGAACATGCCTACCCTCGATCTTTGGCCCTACAGGCTAATCCAAGCCAGGAGGTCTATGATCAGTTTGTTCAAGATGTGGACAATTTCTCGGTAGTTTGCAACTCTTGTAATGCCGTCAAAGGAGCCAAACTGCCTGGAGAGTTTCGGGTTTCAGGAGGGGGAGTCGAAGGGTTAGATGATATGCTAAGCCAGAAGATCACAACAATCGCATCTCGCTACAACTTACCCAACCCTTTGGCCGACCCAGAAGAGTGATCACTGGCAAACGATATGTAAGCCACATCCTGTCCTTGCTTCATGACCCTTCAGGAGCATGCTGTATCATGCAAGAGTAGCCAACATAGCTCGCTGCTCTTGTATTTCTCAGTCGGAGGAAAGAGATAATGTTTCAGCCACAACTCAACCTTGCGGAGGCTACAACTGCTGTAACCAGCCTTGTAAAAGAGTACAATGTCATCGCCCACCTTTCGAGGCAGTTGATAGGCCAACTGGTCACTACATCAGGAGCCATTATGGCTTGTGATCCGTTAGGCAAATTGCAGGATGGCGCTTTCGAAGAAGTCTTTCCCAAAGGGAACTTCCCAGTGACGTTATGTGTTGCTGAATTACCAAATCACCTACGAGTGTCAGCTTATGCTATGGTCGAGTTCTTGCCGGAGCAACCTACCACTTGGGAGTTAGCCCACCTAAGATCACTTCACAGCGCTACCGGATATAAACACGCTTTTTGGGTAGATTCAGGGACAGCCTGTTTTATGGATTTGGAAACGCTTGCATTGCTTAAAGATTACTTACTTGTAAGCAGCGCAGCAGATGCTCATCGGCTCCAACTGATCCAGCAAGTCTTCGGCGACCAAAACCAAGTTGGGGGTGCTGGTATTGGACGTGCAGTCTTGGCGTTTGCTCAGGCATCAGGATTAACCTGCGTTGTATTTCCAACAGGGTGGGGCGATGATCTGTATTCTAGCTATCTAGGGCGTACTGTATCAGGCGCAATTTGCAGGTTACTTACCGAATTCAATGTGCTTGACATAGAGCCAAAAGACTAGAATAGGCATATTGCAAAATATCAGAAGGCATTATGGATGAATGGCATGCGAGCAGCGCAGCCAAACCACCTAGCGACGTTTTCCCCGCGACAAGCAGCGGCGTCTGCCCGGCGGTCTCCATATGGCGCGCTACCTCCTGAGCGATGGCGATCTCGTCCGGACCGCCGGTCAGCACGATGCGCGCGTTCCACTCCTGCGCCAGATGATCGGCCAGCGCGGCGAAACGCTCCACGGGCCAGCGCCGCGCCGGAATGCTTGCCCCTGCGTGTATGCCCACCATCGGGCGATCATCCGCTGCCGACACGCCTAGCAGCATCTGCGCCTCGGCGTGATCCGCCTCCATCAGGGGAAATTCGAGGGTGGGGTCAAGATTATCGCAGCCAAGCATGCGCGCCAGTCCCAGATTGCGCATCACCTCAGGCTCGTCGTAGGGATAGGGTTCCGCATAGGTGAGACGCGGCGTCGCATAGGGCGAGAGCGCGCGTCCAGCGCCGTGTTCATCGTAGTAGCCTGCGGTTTCGCGCCCGTCGAAGGCCATCGCGCAGAGGTTGCTGACATGGCCGCTGCCGTGCATCTGAATCACCAAGTCATACTCATAGGCGCGCTGTTCCGCCAGGAACCGCTCCATCTCGTCGAGGGGGGCGTTCTCGGCCTCACGAATGCCCGGATAGCCCGCGAACTCGACAAAGCGATCCACATACTCATGATAGCGCGCGGCGAACTCACTGGCCCACGGCAGGCTGATCAGCGTGATCTCCGCCTGGGCAAAGCGCCTCCGCAATGCCTGCAACGCCGGAACCGCCAGCAGCAGATCGCCCAGCTTCAGCGCGCGCAACACCGCCAGCCGTCTGACGCTGGAAGGATCAGACAGCGCCCATTTCTGCCCTTCATGCTGTTCGCGCCTGGTCTCTGGCGCGTCGGGGGTGGCTATTCCTGTCATGCGGCGTCTCCTTTCGCCTCGTTCAATAATTCGCTGGCGGCGTCCACCACCATCTCCGGTGTGACAAGCCGCAAACACTCGTGGCTGTAGGGACAGATGCGGCTATAGCACGGGTGACACGCGACCTCGTGGTTGAGCAGGCGATGCGCCACACGCCACGGCCCCCACTGCTCCGGCGGATTTGTCAGCGCGAAGAGGGCGACGACCGGCGTTTTGACGGCGGCTGCAAAGTGCATCGGCCCGGTGTTGTTGGTGATCGTGAGATCAGCCTGCTCGATCAGCGCACACAGCGCCGGAAAGCTCATACGCCCGGCCAGCGGCTCCACATGGGCAAGCTCACTGGCCGGAAGCAACGCTTTGAGCCGCGCCAGAATGCGCCCGACCAGTTCGCGTTCGCTCTCGGCGCCCGTCAGCGCCACCGTAGCGCCAAGCCACATGACCAGCCCGGCCACCACATCGGCGTACTGCTCCCACGGATAGGTGCGCGCTGGCATGCTGCATCCCGGATGGACAACCACCAATGGGCGCCCCGTTGCGCCAGACTGGGAGAGCAGCTTCTGCGCTTCCTCGCGCGCCTCGTTGGGAACACGCAGCCGCAGATCGTGCGGGTCATCCGGTGCGCCGGTCAGGCCGACCGCCGCCACCAGATCAAGACCGCGCTCCACCTCGTGAACCAGCGACTCGGGGCGTTTGAGGCGCGTCGTCAACAGCGATCCTGCGCCATCAAAGGTTGCGCCCAACCGCAGCGGGATTCCGGCCAGATAGCAGAGATACGCCGCAGGCAGCGGGCTTTGCCTGAACGAGGTGAAGATCATCGCTGCATCAAAGCGCCGCTCGGTCATTTCGGCGATCAGCGCCAGTTCGCGTGCGGCGTCCTGTGAGAGTTTGCCCCAGGCGTCCATCCACGGCGCGTCATAGATGATCACGTCGTCCACATCGGGGATCAGCCGCCCCACCTATGCGCCAACCGGACTCGCCAGCAGCGTGAGGCTTGCCTCCGGCAGCGAGGTATTGATGGCGTGCAGCGCAGGCGACGTAACCAGCACATCGCCGAGGTTATCAAGCCGGACGGCCAGGATGCGCCGAGCCGCTTGCCAGCGTGGATCGATCTCCGCCAGTTGCTCGAATGTATTCGTCGTGATAGGAAGCGGTTGGATCATCGCGCAGCCTCGCTTCCTGTCGGCTGTCCGATCAACCGCGCCAGGATTGTGTCGTCATCGAGGTCGCCAGCCAGGGGTATGAAGGCAATGCGCGCGCCCACCTCGTTCGCCGCCTCGGCTTCGGGCAGCGGCGCGTCGGCGTAATCACCGCCCTTCACATGCAGATGTGGCCGCAACATGCGAATCAGCTCGGCGGGCGTCTCTTCATCGAAGAGCACGGCGTGATCCACCGGATCGAGCGCCGCGACGAGCGCCAGCCGGTCGCGCTGGCTATTAAGCGGCGTCCCGCGCCTGCCTGCCAGTTTACGCGCGCTGGCATCGCTGTTCACACCCACCACCAGCAGATCGCCAAGCGCCTTGGCCTGTCGGAGGAAACGCATATGCCCGGCGTGCAGGATGTCGAAGACGCCGTTGGTGAAGACGATCACCCGCCCCTGACGACGCGCCCGCTCCAGCCGCGCAACGAAGCGCATCAGTTCACGCTGCCCACTCACGCCTGCATCATCCTCATCGCCAACCTCCGGCGCATTGGATTGCTCATAGAGGCTGACGCGCTGGAGGAGCTCGCGCCGCTCGACGACGGCTGTGCCCCGCTTGGCGACCACAATGCCTGCTGCCTCAACACCGATGCGCGCGGCGTCTGCAATGGACGCCCCAGCGGCAAGCGCCAGCCCCAGCGCGGCGGCGAACGAATCGCCTGCGCCTACGTCGTTGGCCTGCCCAATGGGCCGCGCTGGGACGTAGATAGCCGCACCTGAGCGGCTGGCGACATAGACGCCTTGTTCGGCAGCGTGACGACGGCATGCTCGATGTCAAACGCGCCAAGCGGCCGCCGCGCCATTGCGCGCCCCTGCGCGATAGGTGAGGCTTCGCGCTGATGATTGGATGCGCATGCTTGAACCTCGGCAAGCGTTTGCAGCGCCTCGCTCTGGTTGGGTGTGATGACGCTTGCGCCGACCGTGCGATAGCGACTCAGATGCTTCGCATCAATGACCAGTGGACGCGGCTGGCGCTCGCGCAAGAGATCGAGCAGATCATCGGCGACAATGCCATAGGCATAATCCGAGACGATCACCAGATCACACTGCTCTATCGCCGCCTCGCAGTGCGCCAGCAGCCTCCGCCGCAATGCAGGCGCGTAGGCTACCTCGTCCCCTTCATCCAGCCGCACAACATACTGCCCATCCGCAAGGATGCGCATCTTATGCAGCGTTGGCGCCTCGCTCGTTTCGAGCAACCACTCATCCGAGACGCCTCTCGTCTGCAACGCCTCTCGCAAGCTGGCGCCCGTCGCATCTGCGCCGATCACGCCGATCAGATGTGTGTCCGCGCCGAGCGCGCTGAGATTCACGGCCACGTTGGCGGCGCCGCCAGGGGCGCGTCGTTCGCCCGTCTTGCTGACGATGGGCGCTGGGCCTTCGCGGCAGAGACGGGTCGCGGTTCCCTCGATATAGGTGTCGAGCATGGCGTCGCCGATCACCAGGGCGCGCAACCGATTGAAGCGCCGCACCCGCGCAGTCAGTGTTGTCGCTTCCATCCTCACCGCGCTTTCGCTACTTCCAAATGTGGGGACGCAGCCGAGGCGGAAGAGACTGGCCCACGCCGCCACGAGTCGGGCTGATACACCAGATTAACCTCTTCCGGCGCAGGATATAGCCCTTCGAGCGCCTGGACGATCTGAAGCGCATGAATGGTGGAACGCGCGACGTAAGCTGGCCGCCGCCAGAACGTTTGGCGCTGGTCGGGCGGCTGCTCCGTGCCGAGGTCAACAAGGATGGCGCGGCAGCCTGCGCGCTTGCCTGCCTCCACATCGTCGAGGATGTCGCCGATCATCCAGGAGGCGCTGAGGTCTATGTTGTGGTTGGCGGCTGCGCGCAGTAGCATCCCGGCTGTGGCTTGCGGCATCCACAGCGGATCGCCAACTCAGGGATCGCGCCGTCGGGATGGTGTGGGCAATGGTACACGCCATCCAGCCGCACGCCATCGCGCGCCAGTTCGCGCGCTAGGTGCGTGTGCATGGCCGTCAGCGTCTCCTCGGTGAAGTAGCCGCGCGCTATCCCCGATTGATTGGTGATCACGATCAACCAAAAGCCAGCCGCCTGCAATCGCGCAAGTTCCTCACCAACGCCTGGATAGAGGATCAGGTCATCGGGGCGCGAAGGATAGTGGCGCGGATAGACCAGCGTGCCGTCGCGGTCAAGAAAAATCGCATGTCGCTTGCGTGGCGCCCTCATAGCGCGACCTTCCTCGCCAGCCCGCGTTTCACTTGCGCGTGAGGCGACAGCACATCGTCTGAGGCCAGCGCCGTCTCGACGATCCCGCAGAGCAGGTGCGTCATCATCATATGAACTTCCTGGGCAAGCGCGGTATCGGGGGTGGGGGCGGCAAGCGCAACGTCGGCCAGGCGCGCCAGTCGGTTAGGACGTCCGCCGGTGATGGCGATCACGCCAATGCCATGCTCCCTGCATTGCTGCGCGGCGGCGAGCAGATTTGCTGATTCGCCACTCGTGCTGAAGGCGAGAAAGAGATCGCCAGGACGGCCCAATCCTAGCAATTGGCGCGTGAAGACCTGTTCGTAGCCGTAGTCGTTGGCGATGGCCGTCAGCGCGGCGGTATCCGTCGTCAGCGCCAGGGCGGCGTAGGGCGCGCGTTCACGCTTGAAACGCCCAACCAGTTCGGCGGCGAAGTGCTGCGCCTCGGCTGCGCTGCCGCCATTGCCCGCCACCAGCAGTTTGCCTCCCGCGCGCAGACACGCGATGATGCGCTCAGCCGACTCGGCCAGCGTATGAGCCTGCGCATCGAGCGCATCGAAGATGTCGGTGTAGGCGTCGCGGCGCGTATGCAACGCCAGCGTCAGGTCGCATGCGGCGCCGCTCGCATACACAGATACTCCTGCCGCTCCTTCGTGTGGCGCAGACGCAGCCACTTGTAGTTCCTCAATCGCCATGCTGTCCATCCTTCCACAAGGGGAGTATGCAGGTATGGTACATGGAGAATGGGATCAACCGCATCGTGCGTCCGCACAACATTGTGGAAAGCGGCGGGGGGGTGTTTCAGATGTTTGCACAGGATCTTTTTTGTTTTTGCGCAAGAACGCTCCATTTAGACAGCACTAAGAGCAGCCGCTTAAACCGCTTAGAATGTTGCACGTTCCGGGGGATCGAGATAGGCCGGTGTGCGCGAGGTGTGAAGCGCGCGCAAGGTCAGTGCGATGCGAATCTGCACGGCGTCGTCGAAGTGGCGCGGATCAAGCCCGGTGAGCGCAGTAATCTTATCGAGCCGGTAGCCCAGCGTGTTGCGATGGATGTTGAGGCGGCTGGCGGTCGTCGAGGGACTGCAATTTTCGGCGAAGAAGACATCGAGCGTGTCGAGCAATTCGACCTCGTGGTCGAGCGGACTGAGCAGATGGATCGCCAGATCGATCTTGGTGCGCTCATCCGCGACGCCGACAAACGCCGCGACGCCGAGGGCATCCAGACAATGCACGCGGTTCTGCCCATGAAAGCGGCGGCCAAGCGAGAGCGCGGCGCGGGCATCCTGGTAGGAGGCGGTAAGCGCGCGAATGCCGGGGTGATAACGTCCGACGCCAATGGAGACCGGCGCGCCGGTGTCGTGGCGCAGGCGTTTGAGCAATGCCGCGCTTGCGCGCTTGAGCGCGCCGAGGTCTGCCCAGGAAGCGCAATAGATCGCCTCAGGCGTCGTGGCGCCTTCCGTAGCGGCAGACTCAACCGGCAGAATAGTCAATCTGTTGCGCGCCGAAGCCGAAGAGGATGGCGCGCTAGGTGAACGGTTGGCCTGGTCTTTCTCGTTGGCCGAGCGTGTCCAGGAGGCGAGATCGCGTGTGCCGCTGGCTTTCAGGACGGCGATCTCGCCATCGCCAATATAGGCGCAGATGGTATCGTTGGGCAGACTAAAGAAGCCGACGACGCTGGCGATCACCCGTTGCGCGCGTCGCCAGGCGTACTCTTCATCATATTCTGTGTCGGCTGCCGAGGCTGAGAGGATATAGTTTGCGGCGTCAATCAGCAGCACCGCGCGCGGACGCATCAAGTCCATCCCAAGAATCTGCCCTTCGCGTACAAGCGATTCTTCATCTTCGGAGGAGCGTGAAGGCGTAGGCGCAGACTGAGCAGCGGCTTCCACAGGTTGATTGTAGGCCGCCTTGCCATGCAGTTCCTCATCCAATCCCTGTTACTCAACCTGCTGGGGAACACCAACCGATAGATCGTTTGCGATTTTTACCCCGAAACAGGCGTAGGGGCAGGGACGGTACCCGTATCGCGGATACTGTCAATCAGCCAGATGTTGTTTCCCTTCACCAGGCTGATCGTCTCCACCTGCGCCTGCGTAGGGAGGGCGCTTCGTGCAACATCTACCATGATGGTTGCATGTGAGCCGCTGCTGGTGTCGCTGACGATGGTAAACGCCGTAATCGTCCCGGCCAGTTCGTCGTTGGCGCGGCTATCCGCTGTGAAGTCTGCCTGGCTCTGCTGACTTTGCGCATGGGGCGAGAGATAAGAGTAGGCGCGCGTGTAATCCTGCGCTTTCAGGGCGCTATAATAATCTTCGACTGTGGTAGAGGGATCGCCAAGCTGGCTCTGAAACAATAGCCCACTTGCAATCACCGCGATCACCGTCACCACACAGAGCAGCAGCGCCATCGCCGCAGCCGCGCCAACCACCACTGCGGCGACCCGCGAACGCCGGAGCGGTTGCTGAGGCGACGGGTATTTGCTGCCCGACGCGGAAAGATCGCGCAGGCGTTGGCTGACAGCCCCATGCGCGCCAAGCTCACGCCGCCGCTGTTCAAGCAACTCTTGCAGGGCGATACGCCGCTGGGAGTCATCAGGAGTAGTAGGAGTGCTCATGGCCCAACCTTCCAGGGAATTTCGTCTGGCCATCTCTTCGTTTCGCTCGCGTGCTATGATCATCTATGGCCCAGTATAGGCAAACGCGAGCGAGAACGCAAGCGCCCTATGACTTTCTAGGGGAGAAACGAGCATATCTGCATGTCACTCCAACGAACACCGCTGACCGGCCCCACAAAGGCCGAACGCATCATCTCATTGCTGCCAAGCGCCACCGAGATTCTGTGCGCGCTGGGGCTGGCCGACCGGCTGATGGCCGTCACCCACGAATGCGACTATCCCGTTGAGGCGCTCAGCAAACCACACATCACGAAGAGTCTGCTGGCGCCCAACCTGACCAGCGGCGAGATTGACGCCGCCGTGCGTTCGCAACTCGTCAGCGACGCGCACTCGCTCTATGCCATAGATCGTGAACTTCTGGCGCAGATCGCGCCCGATCTGATCGTCACCCAGCAACTGTGCGAAGTCTGCGCGGTAGACTACGATGACGTGCTCGATGCCGTGAAAGAGCTGCCTCTGCGCCCGGCGATTCTCAACCTGGAGCCGATGCGCCTCGATGATGTGTTGCGCGACATCGAGACGGTGGGCAGAGCGACCGGCAGCGAGGTGGCGGCGCAAACGTTGCTGGACGACCTACGCCAGCGCGTCGAGCGTGTGCGTGAGCGCGTGGCTCAGGCGACCACACGTCCCCGCGTCGCCTTCATCGAGTGGATCGATCCCATCTTCGGCGGCGGCCATTGGAACCCCGAACTGATCACGCTGGCGGGCGGCGAGGATATGCTGGGGCGCGCAGGCGAGCGATCAGAGCAGCTTCCATGGGAGCGCGTGTTGGAGGCCCAGCCGGAGGTGATGGTGATCGCCTGTTGTGGCTTCTCCGCCGAGCGCGCCCGGCAGGATGAGCCAATCTTGCGTGTGTATCCCGGCTTTGCCGATTTGCCTTGCGCCCGCAACGGACGCATCCATTTCGTGGATGGCGCGGCGTACTTCAGCCGCCCCGGCCCACGCCTGGTAGACAGCCTGGAACTGCTCGCGCCGCTGATACACCCTGAGCTTTTTGCATAGCCTGCCTGCGGCGCTCATAATCTGACACAGAACCGCTTTTACGCTCGATGGCTATTCACTGGCTCCGGCGTTGTCTTCTGTGAGCCGGTCTAGGAAAGGCGCAGACTCATGATTCTTGTAACAGGAGCAGCCGGTTTTGTTGGCAGCCGCATCATCGCGCGGCTGGCAGAGCAGGGAGAACATCCACGCGCGCTCGTGCGCACCATCACCTCGGCGCGGGGACGGCTACCAACGGATGAGGTGGAGATCGTCGTCGGCGACACGACCCGCCCGGAGACGCTCGACGCGGCGCTGGCAGGTGTGGAGACCGTCATCCACTGCGCGTTCATCACTGCCAACCGCAAGCAGGGGCCGGGCGTCAACTACTACGATACAAATGTGACGGGCACACGCAACCTGGTATCCGCCGCGCGCAACGCAGGCGTGAAACGCATCAGCGTGATGGGCGGCCTGGGCACGCGACCTGCCAAGCCAGGCTCCTACATGGAGACGCGCTACGAGGCCGATCAAGCGGTGAAGCAGAGCGGCCTGGCGTGGTCAATTCTGGGGCCATCAATTCAATTTGGCGAGGGTTCAGCCTTCTTCAAAGGGCTGGCCGACCTGATCAAGGGTTTTCCGGTGATTGTTCCTGTGGTGGGCAGCGGCAATCTGAAGTTTCAGCCGATCTGGGTAGAAGATGTGACGACGTGCATCCTGAAGATGGCGCAGGAACCGGAGCAATACGACGGGCGCGTGATCGAGGTGGGCGGGCCAGAAATATACACCTACAACCAGATTCTTGACCTGCTGATGCAGACGCTGCACACCAAACGCATCAAAGTTCCAGGGCCAAAGCCGTTCGTGAAGCTGGGCGCGGCAATGATGTCGGCTGTACTGCCTAAACCGCCGATCACCCCCGCCGCTGTCGAACTCTTCGACTTCGAGAACGCCACCGCTATTGACTCGGTTGAGCGCAACTTTGGCTTCGTGCCCATGTCGCTGCGGGCGTATCTTGCCGAGCATGGAGTGAGCTGAGGAGGCAGGCGGCTCAAGCCGCGCCTAAGGGCTTCACTCTGTTTCGCCACGAAGTCCGCCTGCGCGGACTCATCTGCGGCAAGAGAGAGCGCCAGGCTCAGACAGTAGCTCTAAGCTGGCGATCTCTTTCTGGCTGCTTCCTTGAAAGGACAGAGCCGCTCTCCTGGCCAGGAGAGCGGCTCTGCTTACCTTAGGAGAGTCCGCGTAGGCGGACTTTGTGGCAGGCCATGCCTGCCCGTAGGCGCGGGTTCACCCGCCCGCCACGGTGGCCCCCTCTACTTGGGCGCGTGGCGCACTGGCTTCGGCCAGACGTAAGGCTGCCCGATGTGCTTCATCGGCTGTCGCTCTGTCGGCCAGACATACGCCTGCCCATAGTGGATCGTATTTGGCCGACGACCGGTCTGCGAGCGATTGGGGTCGGGCGCGCGCACCTGCCCCGGCTTGCCCAGCGGTTCCCCAAGTCGCCCAACCGCGCGGTTTTGCGATGGGACTTGCCCCGGCTTGCCCAGTGGCGCGCCCGTCGTCGGATGGGCAGTTGCGCTTGCGTTGTGTCGCGCTGGTACCTGCCCTGGCCGCCCCATAGGCGCGCCCGTCACTGGGTGAGCGCCAGAGAGGCGGTCTTCATTCTCTTGTGACATTGATTCACTCCCTGCGGACGACTATTCACCAATGAAGCCAGTGGCGTCAATGATAAAGTCGGCGTTGCCGCTGCTGAAGTTGTGGACACGCACATAGCCGGTTGCGCCAACGCCCACGATAAATGAGTTGGCGTTGGTCTGCCCATGCAGGTAGTTGACCGTACTGGTGCTGGGGGTCGGCGCGCCAGTGGGATAGATCACCAGGTAGCCGTTCCCTGTGGTGTTGGTGACGGTCAAGTTGCCTACCAAACCAGCGGCGGTACCAAAGAAGATGTCGCGGAACGAACTGCCCAGCAATGGCCCACCGCTTGACCGCGAATCGTACAGCCGGAACGGTGGGTTATAAAGGTTGACCGCGCCGCCCGCGAAGAATGGGTCGAACGCCGCCACTTTGAGCCAGAAACCGGGCGAACCACTGCTCACGCAGATGAACATATCGCCGTTGTCATCGCGGATCATCTCACCAGCGGAGTACGTGCCGCTAGTTGGCACGCCCACAAAGCCCGACAGTGCTAACTGCAATCGCCCAGTGCCATAGGAGTAAATGTCAACGCCAGTGTCGCTATGACCCGCAATACCATAGCTACTATGTGAGTTGCCATAGGTGGCGCTGGCGCCTGTCTGGTTGACATCATATGACCCCAGCAAGTTGCCGGGAGTCGATCCACTGGTGCCTACCGTATACGTGACATTAGGCGCATCGTTGCCCTGGCCCAGTTGGAATGTGGCGCCATCGCCGCTGCCCGCATGGGCAATCGGCGCGCCTTTCACAGCCACCGCCGCGACACCCAGCGCGGCGGCTCCGGCTGCGGCAGCCTTGAGCATGCCACGCCGCCCAGTGCGCTTGCTGGCCACCGCTTCCACCGCAGTCGGCGCTTCGTCCATGGCTGCGCTGGCGTTGGTAGCGTCGCCCGGTTCCTGGGGAGCCACCATCTGGCGCAGCCGCGCCATCTCTTCGGACAACTGTTTGATCTGCTCGTCTTGCGCGCTCAATCGCTCTTGGAGCTGCGCGACCTCAGAAGGATGCTCAATCACTGTCTCCACCTGTCTTTCATCAGGGAGATAGAGGTCTTCCCTCGCCCCACTGGCGAAGGAGAGAACCGGCGGTAGCGTCTACCGCCAACTACAGCGTTCACGGGTTCACCTGTGCGCTTTGCCCGACTGCGAGGCGCCTCATACCCGGCGCATCCGGCAAACGCGCATAAGAAGATCGAGGGCCGTTTGTGCGACGGAGGGAGCCAAGCGATCTGCCGCTTGCCACTACTGTACACCCTCTGTCAATACCCTCTGCTCGTATCGCTCGGCGATACTGTTTGTTTGCCCAGGCCCCTCCCTTCTCAGTGAGTGCTGTGATCACTCGGAGGTGATCGGTGCTTTCAGTATAAGGGCGGCCAGGAGCGTGCACCTATGAGGCTGGATACAGAACGGCTGTTAGACGCGCCACTACGGAGATATGACCCAACACACACTGACTCCCCTTACCTGCCTCACCTGCCGAAGCTTCCGTAGGATGACAGCAGACGATATAATGGTGATGACTTCGCATGGCAGGCAGACGCGCCAGGGGCAATCACCGGGGCAATCACCGGGGCAATCACCGGGGCAATCAGACGAAAGAAGAGTACACGACATGGCAGGCGAGAGACTTTTCATGGGGATAGACGTCTCGACGACGGCGGTGAAGGCGCTGCTGATTGATGGCAGTGGCGCCGTTGTTGGGCAGGCCAGCGCGCCGCTCACCCTTTCCACACCACTGCCACTCTGGGCTGAGCAGCATCCCGCCGACTGGTGGGCAGGCGCCGTCACAAGCATCCGCAGCGCACTTACGGCTGCCAACGTATCGGGCGACGCGGTGGCCGCCATCGGGCTAACGGGCCAGATGCACGGCCTCGTCGCGCTCGATGCACACGGCCAGGTAGTACGGCCCGCCATCCTCTGGAACGACCAGCGTACTGCCAAGCAATGCGACGAGATACGCCAGCGTGTGGGGCGGGAACGGCTGATCCAGATCACCGGCAACGATGCGCTTCCCGGCTTCACCGCGCCAAAAATCCTCTGGGTGGCTGAGCACGAGCCGGAGGTCTATGCCCGTATGCGTCACATCCTCTTGCCCAAAGACTATCTGCGCTTCCGCCTGACGGGCGCCTACGCAATGGACAAAGCCGATGGATCGGGCACGATCCTCTTTGACCTGCGCGCCCGCGACTGGTCGCCCGATGTGCTGGCCGCGCTGGACATCCCCGCCGAATGGTTGCCGCCAACCTATGAGGGGCCAGCGATCACTGGCATGGTAAGCGAGATGGCGGCAGGTGAGACAGGGCTGCGCGCGGGAACGCCAGTGATGGCTGGCGGCGGCGATCAAGCGGCACAGGCCGTGGGCGTGGGCGCGACACGGAGTGGGATCGCGGCGCTGACGCTTGGCACATCGGGCGTTGTCTTCGCCACAACCGATGCGCCATTGATCGAGCCAGAGGGACGTCTACATGCCTTCTGTCACGCTGTGCCGGGGCGCTGGCACCTGATGGGCGTGACGCTCAGCGCGGCGGGCAGCCTGCAATGGTATCGCGATACGCTGGCCCCCAGCGACAGCTTCGAGACACTGGTGGCTGAGGCCGAACAGGCGCCCACAGGCAGCGACGGGCTGCTCTTTCTTCCCTACCTGATGGGTGAGCGCACGCCCTATCCCGATCCACAGGCGCGCGGCGCGTGGGTGGGACTGACGGCGCGCCACACACGGGCGCATCTCACACGCGCCGTCCTCGAAGGCGTTGCGTTTAGTCTGAAAGACACGTTTGAGTTGATGCGCGGAGCGGGGCTGGCAAGCCTGAGCGAGACGCGCGTCTCAGGCGGTGGCGCACGCAGTATGCTCTGGCGGCGCATTTTGGCAAGTGTACTTGGCGTGGAATTGGCCTCTGCGCCGACAACAGAGGGCGCGGCCTATGGCGCGGCGCTGCTGGCGGGCGTCGGCGCAGGCGCCTGGCCGGATGTGGATACGGCGACGCAGGCGGCGCAGGCGGCGCAAGAGGCCATTGGCGGTGGCGTTTTCCTGTCTGTGCAGCCCGATCCTGCGGACGAGGCGGTCTATACCCCTCTCTATACGCAGTATCGCGCGCTCTATCTTGCGCTGAAGCCGACGTTCGATGCGCTGGCCGTCCTATAACTGTAGCGTTATTGTTCGCGCAACCTTGCGAAAGGATGAGGGATGTCACCCCTATTAGCCACACTTGGCGGCATCGCGGTCGCGGCGATCCCAGGCGTGATCGTGGCGCTGATCGGGCAATACGCTGCCTACCGCGCCGACGAGGCGAAGTATCGCCGCACGATTCTGACCGGCCGCCGCCTCGTCGCGCTGGAGCTGCGCGCAAACCTGACGGCGTTTCAGGACTTCTGGAATGCTATCAACAACCTGGACGCTGACCACAACACGACCGATCCGCAAAAGCATCTCGAAGGCATGGCGTATGGCGGCCTGCTCAGCCAGACGCCTCCCCACTGGAGCTTTGCCCGCTGGGAAACGCCGGATTCTGAGACACTGGCCGCGCTGAGCGTCGACGAGGTAGAGCGGCTCGAACAGGTCTACGTTGATCTGCGCGCCTTCAACGACCTCTTTACCACCATCGTGGCGCTCAGCCCGGAAGAGCGCAACCAGATCAATCAGGGTGGCAGTGTCGGACGCTTCTGGGGTAGCTATTACGCTGACTGGCGCGCACGTCCCTTCGCGCAGTTGAACCAGCTTGCCAACCGCATTCTATCGGCGAAGGGGCTGACCTAACCCCCAGCCCTTTCCCATGAATGGGAAGGGGAGCAATTTCGCCCTACTCTCACGCCATCTCCCCTCCCCATCGATGGGGAGAGGTCAAATGCGTTCGAGGACGATCACGGGAATCTGACGGGTGGTCTTCTTTGGATACTCGGCGAACCCTGGCATCAACTCCGCATGACGGGCATATAAGCGATCACGTTCCTCCCCCGTGACAACCGTCGCGCGGGCCTGGAACTTCTCAGTACCCAGCTCCACTGTCACAATGGGATTCGCCAACAGGTTGTAGTACCAATCGGGATTAGTGGGCGCCCCAGCTTTGGAGGCGACGATCACGAGACGGTCGCCATCAGTGGAATAGGCGACGGGGGTTGTGCGCGGCTGGTGGCTTTTAGCGCCGATGGTCGTCAGCAAGATCAACTGGTTTGGGCCGTTCACCTTGCCGCCGTTGGCGCGAAACTGCTGAATGACGATCTGATTGTAATTGGGGGCGCTCATAGCTCTCCTGGTTTCGTTTATGCTGTAGGTATACTTTACGGCTGCCCTCTCTACGAGGCCGCTTCATCATATATGTTACCAGAGCCTGTTCACGTGCGCGCTGATCAAAGGGCGGAGAACGCCTATACTTTTGGGGAGGGATATGCTGTACTGGCTATCAGAGCCGCAAGAACATTTGCAAGCATTGCCTGATACGAAGAGACACCTACGAGGGGAAGAGCAATGACAGGGGAGGATGTCACGCTGATAGTACGGGCGCTGCTAGCGGCTGCGCTTGGCTTCGCTGTTGGGTGGGAACGCCAGGCGCACGGCCATGCGGCAGGCGTGCGTACTGTCGCACTGGTCACGCTGGCCTCGGCGGCGCTCTGTGCGATTGCCCAGCAGGTCTTTCGCGCGACGCCCGACCGCGTGGTGGCCAACATCATCGTGAGCGTGGGCTTTCTAGGCGCGGGGATGATCTTGCATGGCAGGCGTGGCGAGGCGCATGGGCTAACCACTGCTGCCACCGTGTGGAGCATGACCATTGTGGGCATCATCATCGGTGTAGGGCACTACCTCGCGGGCGTCGCGCTCACCCTGCTGATCTTGCTGCTGCTGTGGTGGCAACATATTCCTGCGCTCAAGCGCCTGTTGCCCCCTACACACACAAGAACAGCGCGGATAATACGTCGTTCGCCTCAACGAAGCGTGACAAATCCCGCAGATGAGGATGGAGAACAGACCATCCTGGGCGCCCCCGAACGTCCCTGAGCAATTATGGAAATACGCGCAGACGGAAGCCCTATCGCTGCGTGCGATCCGCTGAGATCAACAATCGCGCCGCGACTCGCCTCTCCAACATATGGCGCAGGCGAGGGATACGCGAGCGGTAGAGATCTTCGGGCTGGCGCGGCCCGCGCTTGGGTGCGTCGCCCTGGGCGACATGCCACCGCCTGAAGGCCAACCCTGTCTCCGTCTGATACAGCGCACGCGCCGTGAGATATGCGCGCACGCCGCAGAGCAGCGCAAGGAGACGTTCTGCGTTGCTGCGTAGCGTCGCATCCTGGAGCAACACATATTCATCGGGTGTGACGATTCCCTGCGCCACTTCATCCGCTAGATACATCCGCACAATCTCAGCCTCGCGTTGGAGCGCCCGCAACGCCAACCGTAGCAAGAGCAACTGCACTGCGAACAGCGGCGCATAGTCGGCAAGCAGCGCCACCAGAGTGACCAGGGTGGGATTGTTTGCCAGGGCAGGCAATGCGGCTGGCGTCTGCGCAAGCCCTGCCGCGAAAAACGCCACAACATCGAAGTAGGTATGCAGCAGGATTGCCGCCAGCAATCCCCCAAGCGGAGCCAGCCATTGCCAGCGGACGCTGCGGCGTTCGCGCAGATACCCCAGCCCCGCGCCAAACAAAGCTGTGAAGGTGGAATGACTGAGCCAGCCCAGCGCCACCCGCCCAACAACCAATATCGCGAGATCGGCGCGCGGAGAGACGGCAAAATAGACGATGTTCTCCACCATCGCAAAGCCTGCGCCGATCAACGCCCCATAGATCAGCCCATCTGTCACATTGTCGAACTCATCCCGCAACACCAGCAGGAGGAGCAGCAGCCCTGCCCCCTTGATAACCTCCTCGGTGACGCCCGCGTTTGCAGCCTGCGCAAGCGATAACACAAGGATCGCAGGAAGCGCGCCGGTGGCATGCAAAGCGTTCAGCAGAGCGGGGAGTATTCGTATGAGCGCGGCACTGACCTGCTGCTCGATAAACAGCGCGGGCGGGATGGCGATGACCGCTCCCCAGAGAAACGCGCCAAGCAGCGTCAACACCGGCTCGCGCTCATAGCGGTCAAGCAGGAATACCACCGCCGCTACACCCAGCGCCGGAATCAGTGGAAGGGTCAGCGCCGCAAGCGCCTGTCGCCAGCCACCGCTCGCCAGCGCGTCCTGCCCTACCAAGAGCACCACGCCCAGCGTCAGCAGCGCGCAGACCGCAAAGATAGCCAGCGTGGTCAGCGCCAGCGCCCAGCGCATACGTGGACTGAACCGCTCGACAAGAGCGAAACGCAGAGTGACGCCCGCGCCAAACCAGTGCGCGCCGCCGGTAGGTGTAGATGTGGAAGGGGTGGTAGTCACGCTTGGGATTTCGATCTCTTCAGGTGATGCGTCGGCTGAAGCCTTTGGCGCTACCAGAGCAAACGAGGTATTGCCAAGTCGCAAGAGGTCACCTGGGGCAAATGGCGCGTGTGCGCCTGGCGCAACAGGTTGTCCGTTCACCCAGAGCCGGTTACGCTCCGCAAGGTTTTCCACCTCCCATGCGCCAGCCCGCCAGCGGAGGATCGCATGCTCACGCGAGACGGTAGGATCGAGCGTTATCAGCATGTTCTCCGATGAGCGCCCAATGGTGGTCACGCGCTCAGTGATCGCGTACACATACGCGCCATCGGCAAGCAGCGTCTCTAGGTCGCGAGCGCCGGGTGTTGGGTCGCCAAACGGCTGATCCTGCGGGCTGGCAGGAGCGCGGACAACACGCAAAACGCCAAGCGAGAGCGGGCGCTGTGTCAGCGCAGCCACCAACGCAGCGTTTGGCGGTAGATTTGTCGAGCGGCCACGAAAGCCATATGCGGCGCGACCCACCAGCCGGACAAGATGCAGCCAGCCAGCGCGGCGAATGCGACCAGAAGCGCGTCGTGTGGTTTCGGCAGGCGCCCATTGCCCAGCGGCGAAGTGTTCATCTGAGGCGAGTGGTTGTGTAGGGGCGGCAGGCTCGCCCGCCTGTGGCGCAGAGAGTGATTGCGGCGGTCGCGGCTGGCTCATCTATTTTCCTTCAGCGGGTACGCAGCAACGGAGCGACGCGATCCCAGATGGCAGCCGCTACCTCAGTCTTCGGCAGCAGCGCCAGTTGCTCGATGCGCCCGTCAGCGTGATAGATCGCTACCTCGTTTGTCTCCACCCCAAAGCCGCTGCCGGACTTCGTCACGTCGTTCGCCACCAGCATATCCAGCTTCTTCTTGTGGAGCTTGCCGGTGGCGTTGGCCGCCAGATCGTGTGTCTCGGCGGCAAAGCCCACGCGGATCAGCCCAGGCGCGGCTGGCGACGCCGCCACCTCTTTGAGGATGTCTGGGTTGGGGATCAGGTGAAGTGTGAGCGTGCCATCGGCGTTTTCCTCGCGCGAGCCTTTCTTGATCTTGTGGTCGGCGGGATGCTCCACCCGATAATCGGCGACCGCCGCCGCCATCACCAGCGCATCCGCGCCCGCAATCGCTTTCAGCACGGCGTCGCGCATCTCAAGCGCGGAGCCAACATGGATCACCGTCATCCCAAACGGGATGGGTGCGCTGGCTGCGCCGACGATCAGCGTCACCTCTGCCCCCCGGTCGCGCGCCTCCTCAGCCAGCGCAAAGCCCATCAGCCCGCTCGAATGATTACCCACGTAGCGCACCGGATCGATTGGCTCGCGTGTGCCGCCCGCCGTCACAACCACCCGCCGCCCGACAAGATCGCCCGTGCGCGCAAGCGCCCGGCGGATGTGCGCCAGCAGCGTCGCCGTCTCGGGGAAACGTCCCACACCCACCTCACCCGACGCCAGATGGCCCACCTCAGGCGGAATGATAATGGCGCCACGCGCTTCGAGCGTGCGCAGGTTGGCCTGCGTCGCGGGGTGGGTGTACATATGACCTTCCATCGCAGGGGCAATCAGCAGCGGCGCGGAGGTGACGAGCGCGACGTTTGTGAGCAGGTCATCTGCCATGCCGTGGGCCAGCCGCGCGATGGTGTTGGCTGTGGCAGGCGCGATGATCAGCGCCTCAGCCGCCTGTCCCAGTTCGATATGTCGCGCGGCTGCCTCGCCGGTCGGCTCCCAGAGATCGGCGTAGACGGGACGGTGGCTCAGCGACGCGAAGGTGAGCGGGCGCACAAACTCGGCAGCGCGCTCGGTGAGGATCACATCCACCAGCGCGCCTGCCTGTTGCAGCTTGCTCACGAGATCGGCGGCTTTATACGCCGCGACGCTGCCACACACCCCCAGCGCGATCCGACGCCCTTCCAGCATGCCAACCTCCTAGAGAGCCTCCATACGCTTGATTTGGCTTAGCCGTGTTTTGGCGAACCCAGAGTATGCTTCCTTGGGCGCCTCTACTTCAAGCATATCATAACCTGACGCTACGAATTGAGCGCGGCCATGATTTTCTCCGGCGGCAATGGTATGTTGTCGCCATGCCAGAGCGTGCGCCCATCCAGCTCGTTGCGGGTATCACAATAGATCTCCAGCCCGTTGCCATTGGGATCATCGAAGTACATTGCCCAACTGATGAAATGATCAACTGTGGCAACCTCAACCCCGGCCTCCGTCAACGCCTGATACGCTTCGGCGAACTCGCGTTTACTTCCTACCTCAAAGGCGACGTGATAGAGTCCTGTCGCGTGCGCTGGCGGTGTGAGCGCGTCCGGCCCAACGTTTTGCAGCGCGATCTCATGGTGGAATGCGCCGCTGGTCAGAAAGGCGTACTGTTCGCCCACGCGCTCCGTCTCATGCAGCCGCAGGAATCGCTCGTAAAAGGCAATGCTACGATCCAGGTCGCGCACTTTCAGGTGGGCATGGCCGATTTTCGGGCTGTACATAGGTTTATCCTCTTATTGGCTACTATGCTTCCACGTCAGGATCGAACGTCGTGCGGTTGCGGCGGCGCTCCTCGTGGCGTTCCAACCCCAACTGGATCAGCCGATCCAACAGTTCGGGGTAGGGCACGCCGCTTGCCTCCCATAGCTTGGGATACATGCTGATCTGCGTGAAGCCGGGCATCGTGTTGACCTCGTTGATATAGATCGCGCCACTCTCCTTATCCAGGAAGAAATCTACCCGCGCCAGGCCGCAGAGATCGAGCGCGAGGAAGGCTTCAACCGCCATGCGGCGCACGGCATCTGAGGTCTCAGCGGGGATGTCGGCGGGGATGAACAGGCGCGAAGTGTTATCAATATACTTCGCGCGATAGTCGTAAAACTCGCGGCTGGGCGCCACCTCGCCTACGACGCTGGCCTGTGGCTCGTCGTTGCCAAGCACAGCGCACTCCAGCTCGCGGCAGGTCACTCCTGGCTCGATGATCGCCCGCCGGTCGAACTCAAGCGCCAGCCGTAACGCATCGAGCAGTTCAGCGTGGTTGTGGGCTTTGGAGACGCCGACGCTTGACCCTAAATTGACCGGCTTGGCGAAGAGGGGATAGGAAAACCTTGCCTCGATGCGCGCGGCGACCGCCTCAGGATCGCGTTCCATCTCGCGTCGCCGCACAATCAGCCAGTCCACCACTGGCAGGCCAGCCGACCGGAAGACCATCTTCGCCTTCTCTTTATCCATACCGAGCGCCGCGCCCAACACGCCGCTGCCCGCGTAGGGAACATCGGCCATCTCCAATAGCCCTTGCAGCGCGCCATCCTCGCCATAGGTACCATGCAGCACGGGCAATACGATGTCAAAGGGGCGGCTGACGCGCGCGCCAGCTTCCTCGTCAGCGCCAGGGTTTGCGGGGATCAAGCCGCGCTGGGTGGGGTCGCCAGTGATCGTGACGGCCTGCACATCGGTGTGCGTCGCCGCATCGTCTTCCATCGAGACGCCCTGCGTCAGCCGCAGTGGCTCAACGCCAGCCAGCCAGCGGCCCTCGTGCGTGACGCCGATGGGAACGATCTCATATTTCTCTTTGTCGAGTGCGGCGATGACCGAGGCAGCGGAGGCAATCGAAACCTCGTGTTCGCCGGAACGCCCGCCAAAGATCACCCCCACGCGCAGTTTCTTCCCCATGCGATTCTTCTCCTTACCTAACCCCCAACCCCTTCCCCACGCGGGAAGGGGGAATATCATGCTCGCTGAGTGACTTGCTTCTCCGCCAGCCTTGCCTCTACCACCGCAAGCTCCGCCACTGTAGGCTCGCCTGGGATCAGTTCCAGGTTGAGCGCCTGGGCAAACCCCTTCGCCATCGCAGGCGCTACTTCGCTGAAGTCTATCGGCTTGCCCAGCGCCTCGCCAAGGGTCACGGCATGCTCGCGTAGGCGCGTGGCCAGCGTCGCGCGCGCCTGCTCATCCGCGAAGGTGAGGTAGTTCACCACGCGGGCGATGTCCCCACGCAAAGGCAGCGAACCATGCTGTAAGACGCGATCATTCATCCGCGCCTGCGCGCTGCCGATCAGCTTGCGGTCGCCCGTCGTCACCTCGTAGGCTGAAGGAACCTCGAAGCAGGCTGCACTCAGATTATGTGTGCCCTCAGGGCGTGCCGGGCGCATGGTCGCCGTCAGGCCGATCAGCCGCAAACCGGCGATCAGTCCCGCGCTCAGCGTACGATAGGCATCGAGGATCGGCCCCGCCACGCGCGGGTCGTCTGCGCGGCAGGCGACGCTATAGGTAAACTCGTCGGTGTGCAAGATGGCCCAGCCGCCGGTCGCCCGCCGCACCACATCCACGCCATCGGCGGCGCAGCGCGCCAGATCGATCCCCTCAAGAGGCTGGCGTTTACCTAATGAAAGGCATGGTGGCTCCCATTGGTAGAACCGCAGCGTGGGCGGCGCGTCGCCATTGGCTACGGCGTCGGTGATGGCCTCGTCGAGCGCCATATTCATCGCGCCTGTTCGGGCTTCTGTATCAACTAACAAGCGCCACTGCGCCAGGGGATAGGTATTGGCCGTTGTGGGCTGGGCCGATAGTTCGAGTGACATCATGTTACCTCAATATCTTAGATATAAGCCGCGCAGATGGGTTCGGCGTGGCGGCATGCCTCGCGGCGCCCGCTCTCGCGCCTGCTTTCGCCAACCTGCGCCGCATCCTTGTGGGTAGTATCGCATATGCGCGCAAGCGTGTGATCAGAATCAACGCGCATTGCCGGAGAAAGGAGGTAGCTCATGTCCAATCAATTTCCTGAGCCGATGCTGAACGGCATGAATGAGGATGATGGGGAACCTTCGCTGCCTGCCGACCTCTAATTGCTCTACCGGCGGCCCAGCGCCGATGGCGTAGTCTGGCGCGCGTCTATTCCCACGTTCCCCGCGCTCGACGTGCAAGTTCGGCGGCTGACGCAATCGTACACATACCCGGCGATACACGCGCTTCTGAAAGGACACACATCTTCGATGATTTTGAGTGTTGTAAACAGCGGAAATCCTGCCCAACCATTGCTCTATGCGTATGATCCAAAGATCGCGTCAAGCAGTCCGGCGAAGAATGGTGGCCAGACCCATACCTACACCCATGCAGCGAACGATCTGTATGTGAGTACAAACGGTGGGGCAACCTGGTTACAAGCGCCAACACGAGGAGTGCCTGCTCAACAAGGAGTTGACGCGCCAATCGTTGGAGTTTTGAACGATGGCACGGTCATCAGTACGTTTGCCCCACAGTCGAGCGATTCAAGCGGAGACTATACCAGTAGTTTCTACGGCTGGAAGCTGGGCGAAACATCCTGGCGGGAGATCACGCCGCCGCTGAAAAAGGCGGGAGGGGTTGTCAGTCTCACTGTGGCACAGGGTACTCATGGAACAGAGATGCTTCTGGCTGTGACGGATTTCACCTTCCGCCCCTATAACGAGGATACTTTTACCACGTCGTACATCACGCACTCGCGGTAGCCCCCACCACTGTCCCCTCTTTAACCCCTCTCCCTTTCAGGGAAAGGGGCTTTTCTATGAACCTCAAAACAACTCGGAGACGGAGCGGTCGTCGTGGATGCGGATGATCGCTCCAGCCACCAGTTCCGCAATGGAGAGCGTCGTCACGATGGGCAGGCGCTTCTCCGGCGGCAGGGGCACGCTGTCGGTCACGATCACCTCTTTGATCTCCGAGCCGCGCAGCCGCTCAACCGCCTTGCCGGAGAAGATCGCATGCGAGGCGCAGGCATAGATGTCGAGCGCGCCCTGCTCGCGCACCACGCGCGCCGCCTGGATCAGCGAGCCGGCGGAATCAATCTCGTCGTCTACGATCAACGCATGGCGCCCGGTGATCTGGCCGATCAGCCCCATCGTCTCGGTCTGGCCGTCGTTGCCAATGCGCCGCTTTTCCACGATGGCAAGCGGCGCGCCAAGGATTTCGGCGAAGTTGCGCGCCTTCTTGGCGAAGCCTGCGTCGGTCGCCACCACTGTATAGTTGTCAAGTCCCTTCGACGCCCAATAGCGCGCAAGCAATCGTTGCGCGGTCAGTTCGTCCACCGGAATGTTGAAGAAGCCTTGAATCTGCCCGGCGTGGAGGTCGAGCGTGAGCAAGCGACTTGCTCCGGCGATGGTCAGGCAGTCGGCGATGAGGCGCGCGGTGATCGGCACACGCGGCTGATCCTTCTTGTCGGTGCGGCCATAGGCGTAGTAAGGGACGACCGCCGTGACACGCGCCGCCGAGGCGCGCTTGAAGGCGTCGAGCATGATCAACAGTTCCACGATAGACGTGTTGACAGGCGACGAGAGTGGCTGCACGATGAAGACATCGCGCCCGCGCACGTTCTCATTGATTTTGACAAAGATGTTTTCATTGGAAAACTCAAACACCTCCGCCGCGCCCAGTTCGACGCCCAGATGGCGGCAGATGTCATGCGCAAGCTGCGGGTGGGCGCGTCCGGTGAAGACGACGAGATCGCTCATGTTCTAGCCTCAAAACCCTGTGCTCAGAGGATGTTGATCGGGTAGTCGCGCCGCCTAAGGAGATGTCCGCAGCGCATTTCTCAGTATAACACAAGGCGACGCATGACTTCTTCAAACCAGCGGGCGCCTGCAACCCACTCTACCCATTTGGGCGCCGAGCCTTGACACGCTCCTCCCCCTTTTGCTACAATCTCCCTGGCGAAAACATGAACACGTTCATGAACGTGTTCATTTAAGGAGAAAAACAAGATGGTGGGACATGGTGGCAGAGGGCATTGAGTCTGTGGATGCGTTAGATGCGTTAGATGCGTCAAGGGAGACGCAGACAGACGAAACGGGTCAGACCCTCTCAAAGCGCAAGCAGAAGCACGACGAACTGCGCCGACGCATCTTTGAGGCTGCGCTTGATCTGTTCCGGCGACAGGGCGTCGCGAAGACGACTATCCGCCAGATTGCCCAGGCGGCGCATGTTGGCGTGGGCACATTCTTCAACTACTTCGCCGACAAAGAAGCAGTGCTGACGGAGGTTGGCGCCATCCAGGCCGAGCGTGTCGCCCAATTGTTGGAGGAGCCAGAGTTTCAGGCGCAGACAACCCGCGAACGCATCGAGGCGCTCCTGGGAATGTTGGTCTCCAGCGCCGAGGCCGAGCCGGAGCTTGCGCGTGGCATGGCAAGGGCTGCCCTGCGTTCACGCAGCATCTTCGACGAGCGCCGCCAGCTGCTTTTCACGTTCGCCACGGCGCTGACGAACATCCTGCGCGAGGGCCAGGCGTGCGGCGAGGTCAATCCCGCCTGCGACGCCGCCGCTGCCGCGCAGATGATCGCCATCACCTATGCCATGCTCATTCTCGAATGGGCCACCAGCCCCAACGAGCGTGAACTGTTCCCAACCTTGTTGACCTACATCAAAGCGTTATGGGTGGGCCTGGCCCCACCCCAAGTGACGACATAGCCGATTGTCAGTTTGATTGCTCCAGCTTCCGGGCTGTTTTCGGGAGGAACACGACGCTATGCGTGTGCAGGATCGTCCCCAGGAGTCTACCCCAGGCGCATCAGATGAATCAGAAACACTAGCTGCGCCCATCGCCATCGCAGAGGAGCCAGAAAGAATCGCCGACCACGAGGCGCAGGGCTTGTATCGTATCGGGCTGGCCTATGGCCGGTTTATCTATCGTATGCGCTGGCTTGTGCTGGCGCTCTGGCTTGGCGCATTAGTCGTCAGTGTGCCATTTGCGGCGCAGGTGTCGTCCGTGCTAACGGGCGGCGGCTACAGCTTTAGCGGCAGTGAGTCGGTGCACGCCAACAACATCATCTCGGCAAAGCTGCATGCGCCCGCAACTACCGTGCAGGT
>JAJPIU010000188.1 GCA_021324535.1 Pseudomonadota bacterium | reverse complement strand
GCGGTCAAGCAAGCGGTCAAGCAAGGCGCGTCGGTTAGCCCGTCCCCGACAGGGCTTTGGGGGCGGGCCACCGCCGACGCGCCCCATTACCGTACCCGGGCTCCACTGGTTGGCCGCGACCGTCACGCGGGGCTGACCACCCAAGGCAACGCGCCGCTGCTGGCCTGTTGTCGGTGGTGGAGTCCGCCCGCGCCGGGTGATCCGGAAACGCCGCCCGCCGGACATGAACAGGCGGCGACCGAAACCCAGCTCGTGCTGGATCTGGTGCGCCGCTGGGGCGCGCGGGTGCTGGTCGTCGCCGACCGGGGCTTTGCGCGTCGTCCGTTGTTGGATGTCCTCCTTGACCGTCACGCCCGCTTTGTCATTCGCTGGCCCAAACGCTATCGCTTGGTGCTGCGTACGCCCCCCGCCCTGCCCGCTCGCACCGCCACCAACGCCTGGCGGTTGATGGCAGGCCGCAAACCTTGGGGCCACGAGACCATCTGGGACGCCAAGCGGCGCGAGCGGCTGACGGTCGCCTTCTTTGCCGTCCCCGTCTGGTTGCCCGACGGCCCCGGCGCCGCCCGGCAGTTGTGGCTGGTCGTCTCACGCGGACGGCGCGGAACCGAACCCTGGCGGTTGTTGACCAGTGAGCTGATCCGCTCCACCGAGGATGCCCGCCGGATCGTGTGCGCCTATGCCCGCCGTTGGCAAATCGAAGTCGCCTTCCGCTTTAGCAAGAGTGACTTGGGCGTCGAGAGCGTACGCGTCCACCAGTGGGATCACCGCTGCAAGCTGCTCACCCTGCTGACCCTCGCCTACGCTTTTCTCATCCACCTGTTGGCTACTCAGCCCGACACTGTCCGCCTCCTCTTACGGCTCGGCTGTCACCGCACCGGACAGCATGCCGATGCGGCGACGTTGCCGCTGTATCGCCTGCATGCGGCCGTGGCCTACCTGCTGGCCTGTACCCTCCCACCACCAATTGCTCGCCCCTTCCAGACCTAAAATTCGGGGTGTTTCATGCTCATCTTTTATGTGTACTACGCCTGCCGGTTTATCCTGCGACGGTGACGGTGAGCGTCATGCTCGTCGGGTGAACAATGCAGGTAACGTAATACGTTCCGGGCGTATCCCAGGCGGGCGTCGTCCAGCTTTGTCCTGGCTCGAAGGATTTCCCACTCGTCCTGCCAAAGTCAGGCGCTCCAGCCTCCGCGCTGGCGGCGCCGTTCTTCCCAATCACCAGGATCTGTGGAGCGCCGGTAGAAGGATCATCGGTGAAGGTGATGATTCCTCCCTTGTCGACGATGACAGTATTCTTCTGGACGTCGTCGCGCCCATCATCACGATCTGGCTACTGAGCGCGGCCCCCGAGCCGTTGCTGTTCGTCGAATTTGTTGTCGTTCCACAGGCGGCCAGCAGCAAAACCAGCGCCGCCGACCCCAGCAGAAGAACAAAGCGTTTCATCGTAACAAACTCCTACTTTCTGATTGCATGTCTCACAGTGGACTCGCGCCCTATTGTGTGACCTTCAGCACGCCCGTCGCGCCAATACTGGCCGCCATGAAGGAATGTGTGACGAAGGGATAGCTGCCAGCGTCAGGGATGGTCAGTTCGACCACAGTCCCGCCGCCGGGTGGCACAACCACCGTTTGATCGCCAACCGTGTGATTCGCGGGGTTGCCGTCTACGTAGACATCGCTAAAGATCGCCCCGATCACATGGAACGCCTCGAAGAGCGACGGCCCCGCGTTGACCAGGAAGAGCCGGATGCGCTGGCCAGCTTTGGCCTGCAATGGCGTCGCCTTATACTGGTTGGCGTAGCCATTGAAGACGATGTAGTCCGGTGTGCTGCTCATCGCCTTGTTCATATCCAGGTAGTAGCTGCCATCGGGCGCCTGGCTCGTGTAGAACTCGCTCTGCTCCAGGGTGTACTCCTGCGCGGGCGCCCAGCCACTGGCTGGATCCACAATGATGGCTCCATACATGCCATTCGCCAGGTGGGCCATCACCAGCGGCGCGCCGCAGTGGTACATGAATACGCCGGGATAATCGGCGGTCCAGTTGAACGAGAAGCTCTTGCCCGGCGCTACCGGCTGATAGTTCACGTTCCACGGCGTCTGGGCGGCGTGGAAGTCAATCGGGTGGGGCATGGTGTCGTCGTTGGTCAGCGTGAAGTGGACGGTTTGCCCCTGGGTGACGCGCAGGACTGGTTCGGGGATCGTGCCGTTGAACGTCCAGGCGTGATACGCGACGCCTGGGGCAATCGAGATTAACGCCTCTTTGGCGACCAGATTGAGGTTGACCACGCTGCCCGTCGGCGCCGCTGGTGGCTGGGCGTTATAGGCCTGATGAGCGGGCGCCTGAATCTGTTGGACCTGCATGGCGGTAGTTGTGGAGCCGCCCTTATTGCCTGCGGAGCCTAACGCCGAGAAGATCAGCGTTACGATCAGCGCCAGCGCGACCACAACGCCCGCTCCAGCCAGATATTGCCCGCTGGTGACGCGATGCCAGATGGGCCTGGAGGCGCCAGATGGCGCGGATCTGACCCGCTCCACTTCAGGCGCGGGAACCGGGGTTGGCTGTTCGGCTGGACGCGCTGGGGTGGTGGTTTTCGCGTTTGGGGGTTCCAGGAGTTCTTGACTCATCGGTGACGCCTCCTTCAAAGCGCCCTGGCCATCGGTTGACGACGACAATATCAGTGTTCGCAGTCAACGGGGCCACGGTGAAAACGAGAAAAACTAAGCGCGGATGTATGATCCTGGGATGCGCGCATAATCCGCGCATAATCGAGGTACAGAGCGCGTCCTCTCCCCGCGCCCTGGCCCTCTATCGTCAAGGATGCCTTGTTCTGCGCGAGGAGATAGCGACTTTTGTCACAAGGGAGTGACCGTTGCTCCTTCTGCGTGGCCTTGCGTACGGCAAGGATGAGAACGCAATTGCGGCGAGAGGCGTTGCGTAGGGCAATGGCGATAAAAGTCACAGTTTCCTCACAATGGGGCTGGCTATCATAATGAGGGAAAACGGTTCGTCCTGTATCCTGCGTACCTCTATGTTGGAGGCTTCCATGATCATCCCCTGGTTAGACACCCTTGTCCTCTGGATTCACATCCTGGCGGCTATCACCTGGATTGGCGGTATGATCTTTATGGTGGGAATCGTCGGCCCATATGTGCGGAAGACCTTTCCGCCTGAGGAACGCGCCCCACTGATGGCTGCCATCGGACAACGGTTTGGCCTCCTGAGTTGGGGCGCCATCTTCACTCTGATCGTCACAGGAATCTACAACGCCGTGCGCTTTGTGCGAACATGGGATGTTTTGCTGAACACGACCTTCGGGCATATCCTGCTGGTGAAAATCGCGTTGGTCGCCGTCATGACTGGCTTGAGCGTCACACACGACTTCTTTCTAGGGCCACGCCAGCGCGACCTCAACGCGCAGCTTCGCAAGAGCCAGACATTGGCTTCGGAGACGCCAGAACAGAAGACGCTCATGGCAAGCGCCCAACAGCGCCTCCAACGTCTGCGTCGCTGGGCCATCCTGGTCGCCCAACTCAACCTCGCGCTGGGGATAGTGGTGATTCTCCTGGCGGCCTCACTTCAGTCGTATTAACGCATAGAATGTGTTTGAACAGGGCATTGGAGCACATGGATAAGGAACAAGCGCCCAAAATGGATTCTCGGCCTTTTCCGCCGTCAACCTCGTCAGCCTCGTCAACGCACGGTGCGTGGCAACCTCGTCGCGCCGCGCAAGAGCCGTTCGCGCGGGCGCGACCGTGGGTGGTCGCGTCGTGCGGGTTGGGCCTGGGCGCGGGATTCTTGTTGGCGACGATCCTCAGCGTGACCCAGGCGCTTCAGCTACCGTTGGGCGTCTGGTGGCTGGCGTTGGTTCAGGCGCATGGGCATGTCCAGGTGTTTGGGTGGGCCGGGCTGCTGGTGGTGGGCGTGGCGCTGCACTTTCTGCCGCGCCTACGTGGGGTGCCGCTCACCTTCCCTGGCCTGTCTCCCTGGCTACTCGCTTTGCTTGGCGGCGGGCTGGCGTTGCGCGCGGTCAGCCAGACGGCGCTCGCCTTTGCCGCACCGGGCGCGCTGTTCTGGCGGCTCGCGCTGGCGAGCGCCGGGCTGGCCGAAGTTCTCGGCGCCAGCGGCGTCGTGGTCATCCTTGGCTTGACGCTGGCGCATGGCCCATCGCTGGCCAGCCGCCCCGCGTTGCGCGCGTTCTTGCCCTATGCGCTCGTCGGGTTGCTCTGTTTCTGGCTGGCCCTCGCGCTCAACGCGGTGGAAGGGATCAGGCTGCTGCTGACGGGGCAATCGCTCTATTCAGGCTTGATGGACGCGACGATTGTGCGGTTGGGGCTGTTTGGCTTCCTGACGCCACTGGCGCTGGGCATGGCGGAGCGGGCGCTACCGCTCTATCTTGGCCTGCGCCCGTTCCCGTCGCGTGCGCTCTGGCTGGTCTTCGCGGGCTACGTCTCCGGGCTGGCGCTTAGCCTGGGCGCCCGCTGGCAGGGCGACAGCGCATGGAGCGCGGCGCTATACGGTGTATCTGCGCTCCTCATGGGCGGCGCAATGCTGCTCTTTATCATCCTGCAAGGCGCGCTGCTGCCCTGGTCGTGGATGCGCCTGACGCTGCCTGCCGTCCAGACGCCGCGCGGCCCAGTGGCGGCGCGACCCTATCCGGTGGCGCGTGGCAATGAACCCGCGACCTTTGGCCCATTCGGTTGGCTCATACGTAGCGCGTTTGTCTGGCTGGCGGTGGCGGCGCTGGCGCTCTGCGTGAATGGGGTCGTTCAGCTTGCCGCAGGGTTTGCCCCCATAGACGATGACGCCGTGCGTCACGCGACGACGGCGGGGTTTGTGACGCTGCTGATCTTTGGCGTCGGGCAGCGCATGCTGCCGGGATTCGCCGGACGAAAACTGCTTTCGCCTCGACTGGTCACGGCCACCCTCTGGCTGGGCGGCGCCGCAGCGATTTTGCGCGTTCTGCCCGTCCTGGTAGGGTCTATGATGAACGTGTTTGGCGTAGGCGTCAATCCAGGCGTGATCGCGTCGCTGCTTCAGGGCGCGTTTGGCCTCTCTGGGCCGCTAGACCTGGCGGCGCTGCTCTGCTTCACCATCAACCTTTGGGACATCCTGCGTCGCGCCCCACGCTCCTGATCAGCGCAGTGAGCGTCGCTAGCGTTCGCTGGCGGCTTCCAGGCGGTCGCGGTTGAGAATCGTGATGCGTCCCTGATCGAGATCGATAATCCCATCATGCTCCAGCGCCTTGAGGACTCGCCCGACGACCTCGCGCGCCGTGCCGACCAACGACGCGAGTTCTTGCTGCGTGAGCCGATGCGCGGTCTTCCCTTCGATGGCTTCGCTATGCAATAGCAGCGTCTTGGCGACACGCGCACTCACATGCTTAACCCTCTTCTGTCACTTTGGGAACAGCGGGTGGTAGGTGTTCATGAGGGCGCAGAGGTCGGCCAACTCCGCCGTGAGGTGGGGGAGCGGATAGACGCACAGCCACGGCAACAGGAGGCAGGCGCAGACGAAGGGCTGGAGCAGCAGCCGCAGATTGGTGAGACGATGCTTCCAACTGGCGTCGTCCGTCCAGGCCGGATGCTGGATGGGGGGCTGCGGCGCTGCGGGGGCAGGAGGCGCCTCCGACGTGGAGAGAGCGCCTCCCTCGCCTTCTGCCTCTCCCGCTGGAACAGCAAACACCGGCGCTTGCAGGCTCACCAGCAGATAGGCGCAGAGGACCAGTTCCCACCAGCGTTCGATACTGGCCGCGTCCGTCAGCCGGTAATCCGCCCATCCAAGTTCGTCCTTGGCCTGCTTGAAGCCATACTCGATCCAGGTCCGCAAGCCGAAGGTGTTGCCGACGCTGCGCTCAATTGTTCCGGAGAGATTCGTCATGATCTCCCAGGTCGTGTCGCGGGGCAAGTGAAGGGGATCCGTCGTGATCTCAAAGTAGCGAGTTGAGCGCCGTTGTCCGAAGATGATCTCACGGAGGTAGCGTTGCTCGCTACTGCCATCTGTGAAGACCCGCTCGAAGGGCCGCCAGCGGCTACGGCGGAAGCGTTGGCCTGGGAACATCCAGACGCCGTGGTTAGAGCGGAAGCGTTGGCCTGGGAACATCCAGAGCCGTGGTTAGAGCGGATGGCGACGACGTAGCGCAGCTTGAGGCGATGCAGCGCGGCGATGAACTCCCCGCTCTCGCCGTAGAGGCTATCGGCGAGCACGACACTGAAGTGGAAGCCCTGCGCCGCCAACTCCTGAATCAACTCAATCGCGAGTTGGGGCTTACTCTTGTAGACGTTATCTGGCTTGAGGCGGCGCTGGGGTTTGTAGAGGCGGAAGGCCAGCGGGAAGGTCACGGTGTCCAACACCCCATAGGCATTGACGGAGACGACGCCATTGGCGAGGCCGTGGATGTTCCCAATATACTGGCTGGCGGCGTAGTCGGTGGTCTTCCCTTTCTTGCGGTCGCTGGTCTCGTCAATACAGAGGATGAACGACCGCTCACGCAGCGCCTGGCGCGTGACCTTCAGGCGCGCAGCCCGCGGGTTCTCTCTGGATCAGTCGGCGTTCGCCAGGAAGTGGTGGAAGGCCTGCGAGTCGGCCTTGGTCGTCTGGGCGAGGCGGGGTAATGACTTGCGTTTGGTCTCGGCGACCAAGCCCAGTTCCAGCCGGGTGAACTGCTCAAACTGCCGGACGTTAGGAAAGACCGCACGGTAGTGGGCGCAGAAGTCGTCCACAAAGGCAACGGTCTGGGCGGGGTTGTGGGGCTTGGTCATAGCCTGTCTCCTTCCGATCCGAGCGATCCGTGTGTCGCTCGCTACACTGCCTCGATCTCTCGCAGCTCCCATGCCAAAAGTGACAGAAGAGGGTTAAACGGCAAGCCCTCGACCAATCCCATCAAATCGCGCAACCGGCTCGCCAGCACCTGAATGACCGATAGGGCGATGGTGGGATGCTCGGTGAGCAGGCGCCGAATATCAGTCCGGTTCATCGTATACGCTATACCGTCTTCGAGCGTCATCGCGCTGGCGGGATTCTGCCCGCCATCAAAGACCAGTACCTCATTGAAGATTTCGCCCGCCTGGAAGATGCGCAGCACTTGCTCCTTGCCATCCGGCGAGGTCTTGTAGACCTTCACCCGACCCGACTGGAGATAGTAGAGCCGGTCGCCCGGCGCGCCCTCCATCAGCAAGAGTTCGCCACGCTGGATGGGGCGTTCTCGAGTCACCTTCTGCACATGAACCAGTTCGGCGTCCGCGAGCATGCCGAACTCTGGAATCGCGCGCAACGCCTGGAGCTCGATTGCCATCGCTCGTTCCTCCTCTTATCTTGCCAGGCTGCCCTCACTCGCGTCGTTCTCTTGCCGATCATGCGCTTGTTTCCGTTCAGCATACCGCGCAGCGCCCCAGGCCTGCAAACGTTGATGCGCGACTCTCGGCGCTGCGCGCGTCCATGCGACTTCTGTCACAGCATGCGTGGGCGAAGTCGCGTACAGTTGAAAACAGAGCTTCCGTTTCTCTCATTGCTTCCGAAGTGAAAGGCAATGTTTATAGGTTATCCACCGTTGATCCTGGATGTCCGTCCCGAACTTGCGCGGGGCCAGGAACCTTTCGCCACGATCATGCAGACCATTGGCATGCTCCAGGCCAGGCAAGAACTGCTGCTGATCGCCCCTTTCGAGCCGATTCCGCTCTACGCTGCCCTGGGGCAAAAGGGGTTCACTCACCAGACCGAACACTCCACGCCCGACGAGTGGCGTATCACCTTCCGCCAGTCGCCAGACGATCCATCCGGACGCCCAGCCCCTCATCAGGCCAACGCCACGCCGACTGCTCACGGCGGCGTATCTGATCGCGCCGCTGCTCTATCTGTTGCTGGTGGTCAACCTGGGGCTGACGGCGGCGCTCAACCTGCGCTGGGGCTTC
>JAJPIU010000050.1 GCA_021324535.1 Pseudomonadota bacterium | reverse complement strand
TGCTGGCGCTGGCGCTTCCGACGATTTGGGCGGGACGTGTGGCGTCAGACTGTCCATCAGGCTGGCGATGGCCAGCCGTTGCCTCAACGGCAGATATTCGCGCACATCGGTGAGGATGATATGTGCGACGCCCGCCTCGCTGGCATGCGCCGCCAGCGAGCGGTACGACGTGAGGGTGAGCAGTGCCCGTGAACCGGCGTCGCGCATCTGTGCGATGATCTCGTTCTCGTCTGAGAGCGGGCTGCCCAGCGCGACCACCGCGCCTGCCTTGAGCGCGCCATAGAAGGCGATCACGCATTGTGGGATGTTTGGCAACACGATGGAGACGCGGTCGCCCTTGCCCACGCCCAGGCTGCGTAGCGCCTGGGCGAAGCGGTTGCTCAGCGCATCGAGTTCGCGATAGCTGATCGCCTGGCCAAAGAAGATCAGCGCGGGGCGGTCGGGGAACTCGCCAGCCGAGTTACTCAGCAGGTCGTGCAGCAGTGTTTTGGGCAGCGGGATTTGTTCGGGTACGTCGGGGTCATAGTTTTGCAGCCAGGGCATGGTCAGGTAGCGCGCGGGGTCGGCGCGGCCAGCCGGCGAGAGCAGATTGCCGCCGCTCTCTGTTGGCGGACGTGGATCGAGAAAGCGGCGGATGGCGCGATTGGTCGCTTCGGCGCGTTCGAGCTGCACGAGGTGCGCCGAGACGGGAATCACCACCTGCTTTGCGCCTGGGATCGCCTTTGTCACGCCCTCGTAGTAATCACGGGTGAAGACAGTATCGCGCTGCCCCAGGATGACAAGCGTCGGCGTTTGCAGTTGCGCCAGACGTTTCTCGCCAGGCCAGCTTGCCATTGCGCCGTCGTGCATGCGCCGCAGGGTGTAGGGATGTGCGAAGAGGGCGATGTTGAGTCGTTTCACCAGTGTCTCGAAGAGCGGCCCTGGCGTGCTGAGGATGGGGCGCGTGCCGGGGCGCAACACAAAGCGCGTGGGAACGCCGATCAGCACAAGATGGGCAACCTCGTCGGGATGGCGCAGGGCGTATTCCGTGGCGACTGCGCCGCCGAAGGAGTGGGCGATCAGCTCAAACGGTCCAGGGACATCCAGCCGCTCCAGCACGAGTTCGAGGTCGTCAACCAGCCCGGCCATCGTGTGGGGGCCGTCGTCAGGGTCATCACTCTGCCCATGCCCGCGCAGGTCGGGCGCCACCACGCGCATTGCCTGCCCAAACGCTCGCAACTGGTAGATCCACTGCATGGCGCGCCCGCCGAAGCCATGGACGAAGACGAGCGTGCGTGTGGGGCCTGTGGCGCCTGCGGAGGCTGAGGAGACGCTAGGAGCGATGTCGAGCACGCTCAGACGACGGATGCGGTGGGGATCAATGCCCGCGCCGGAGCGGACAGGCGCATAGACGGTGCGGCGATACAACTCAACGTCGAGTGGCATGCTGGCCTCCTCATCTGTCTGCGGACTGACAGCGCCGGGCGCATAAGTGTTAGCACACAGTGTAGCACACAAGGATGTTACGGTGGCCAGCGTGACGGGCGGAGGATGCGGGTGAAACCGCGCCATCATCTAGTTTATCGCCTTGTGTGTATGATCCAATGAGTAGGGCAGTGAGGCGCCTTAGATCGTGTTTCTGCCTGGATGACGGAAAAGCGAGTTGCCTATTCACCCCCGTCGCCAGCGTTCGCGTGTAGTCGTATGGATGCTCCGCTGAATAGCACGACGGACAAACAGAGGCAGATCCCTGAATCTGCGCTTGGACAAGAAAGAAGATCGTATGCCCATCCAACTGCCATACCCGCGCCGCAGGTCTGAAGACTCTGAGCAGGCTGAGCAATCGGCAAGCCAACTTTCACGCCGCCTGTTGCTTCGTCGTTCCGTTACCACAGCCGCCATCGTCGCGCCACTTGGTATTCTGGCTGCCTGCGGCGGCTCAACGGCCACGACGAAGAGTACCACCACAACCGCCCCAATGGTGCTTGCCGACCTGGCGCCAACCTCGCAAAACAAAGCCGCCTTCAACGAGATTCGCAGCGATGAAGACGCCCATGTGCAATTCCTGATGGGCGCGTTGGGATCATCGGCGCGCCCCAAGCCCACATTCAAGGGATTGGAGCAAACCGACATCAATGCGTTCGCTAAGCTCTCGATGACGCTGGAAAACGTCGGCGTTGGCGCCTATCTGGGCGCGGCCCCGTCCATCAGCAGCAAAGCGTATCTTGCGGCGGCGGGATCGATTCTGACGATTGAGGCGCGACATGCGGGCTTCCTTGACGTGTTGCTGAAAATGCCGATCTCGGCGAACGGGGCCTTTGACAAGCCAATGACCCAGGCGCAGGTGGTCGCTGCGGCTGGCCCCTTCGTCGCCAGCGTCAACGGCGGCCCAGACCCCTCGGCTCCCTTAACGAGCGACGCTGACATTCTGAACTTCGCCCTGTTGCTGGAATATCTTGAGAAAGAGTTCTACGACATCAACGTGCCGAAGTTCTTCCCGTAGGCTGGAGAGTACCTATCCCCCTGCCCCTTTCCTATCGGTGGGGAGGGGAGAGCAGGTATCACAGCAGACGGCGCTCGCTACTGGGCGTTGTCTGCTGGTTTTTTGTGCGCAGCGGGCGGGCGGTTGAAACCGCGCCGAAGGGCTGGCGCCACGCGGCATACTTCCCCATTATCTCTGCCTATGACGTCGCCTGTCCACGCGCCTGCTGAAGCTGCTCCAGGTGTTCCGCTTTGTGTCCAACCACATAGCGGTCGAGATAGACGACCATTGGCTCCTCGCCAAACTTGCGGTTGTTGATCGTGCGTTTGAGGTCGGCGTCTTGCAGGCGCGCCAGGGTCGCAGCCATCGCGGCGAATGCCTCGGTGATGCGGGCGCGCAACTGGGATAGCTCTTTCTGGGGGGCTTCGGCCACCGCTTGCAGCCGTCCCGGATACTCCTTCGTGCGGCCAATCTCTGTACCGGGCGCATCTAAATCTTGCGCCAGGTCTGCGGCGAAGAACGCGGGAAACTCGCCAAGATGGCCGAGCAGTTCGGCAAGTGTCCATTCGCCCTCGCCCTGTGGCGTATGCAACTGCGCCGGATCGATCTGTTCGATCTCGGCGAGCAGCGCACGGTCAAGTTCGGCGTTTCGCGTCCGCACGCTTTCCGCTGTGGCATAGGTTTCGGCTGGCTCGATCATTGGTTTTCCCCTTCGCTGCTGCGGCGAACAGCCGCTACCGGCTGGCCTCCGTCAAGTTTGTCTGGCTCAGTGTACGCCCCTGCACGCTTCATATGCAAGATGCTTCCATATCTGGTTTGTGGTAGTTCTCATCAGCCGATTTGCGACTATTTGCCACGCCGACGTGTGTATGAAGCGTCATGCGCCGAAAGACGAGCCGCAGCGCCACGTTGCTCCACTTCCAAGGCCGCTTGCGTCTCCGCTGTACGCCAAGCGTCACACATAAAAGGAAAGCATGCGCATGGCAGTAGTGTATACGATCGAAAGAGGCCACTTATGGTTGTCATCAATCCACAAGCCGCAGCAGGGAGAGCAGAGAGAGCAGGCAGCGCAACGCTCATTGATGACGCTGCCACCTCCAGAGCGCATCGGACACACCTCGTGCGCGCATTCTTCTCAACTGTCATTGCCGTCGTCTGGCAGCGCCGCGCTGGCGCAAAATCCCTACCAGCGCCCTGGCGAGAGATCGCCATCGAGCGTCCGCAGTCTCAAGTAATTGCGGCGGCTGGCAGTGGCGCCACAGCCGCCACTGTAGAAGCATTTGAGCGGTTTTTCCAGCAGCACAACGCCGAGATCGTCGGCTATCTCTGGCGCATGACCTGCGACGAGCAGGCGGCGTATGACCTGACGCAAGAGGTATTTGTGCGCGCATGGAGCCATTTCGCCGAGGTCAGCGGGTTTGAGCGCCCCCGCGCCTGGCTATTTCGTGTGGCGACCAATCTGGCGCTCAACCACATTCGCCAGCGCACGGCGTGGGGCAGGCTGACCTCTCCTATTTCGTCTCTACTGTCCCCTGGCGGTGAGGCGGTGCCTACCGAGCCATCGGGTACAGCGCCAGCCATCACCTCGGCGGATCATGCGGCTGCGATAGCCGAGCGCGACGCCATCCGGGAGGCGTTGCTGGCGCTGAAATCAGGCTACCGCGCGGCGCTGGTGTTGCAGGCGGTCTATGGGATGACCTGCGCCGAGATCGCCGAGGCGTTGGGCGTCTCGCTCAGCGGAGCCAAGACGAGGCTTGCCCGTGGCCGTGCGCGCTTCCGAGCGCAGTATCTCCGCAACGAGCGGGATGCTGAGGATGATCTCCAACAAGATGACAAGGAGGATGACGCATGACGCACGCTGATTCCTTCACCCGTGACCTTTCCAACCATTCCCATCCCTCGTTCGAGGCGCTTTCGTCCTGGCGTGCGGATGGCCTGGAGCCTGATGAGGCGCAGGGCGTACAGGCGCATGTGGCAGGATGCGCACAGTGCCAGGGGATCGTCGCCGACTTCGCGACGATGGCTCAGGCGATCCGTCGGTTCGAGCCGGACGCCATGCTGGTGGCGCGTGTCGCCAGTATAGACGCGCGTCGGCTTGCCGATGTTGCTGTCTCCGATAGGCGCGTAGCCGCTATGCCTGGCGTACATGATGCTGAGACCAACGAAGACGATGAGTCTGACGAGATGACGAGGACACATCTCGACGGTACGTCAGTTCGGGGGAGAAACCTGCGGCCTGGGCGACGCTCGCTGCTAGGCGGCGCGCTGGCGCTGGTGGCTGTTCTCGCGTTGAGCGTGGGCTTTCTGGCCGTCTTCCATGTCGCACAGCCAACACGGCCAGGCGGCGTGACAACCATCATCAGTGGCAAGCTTACCTGGCGCAGCGCTACGCTTCCACCAGGAGTATCCGCCAATACCTATGCGTCTGAGGATGACCAGGGCAATATCTCGTACCTACTGGTGGATAAGCCGACGCAGGTCGCCGGGGTGTGGGTCTCGTATGACTTTACCCAACACTGGAAGCGATTGCCTCTGCCACCAGTAAGCGCCAGCGCGGGAACGCCCAATTTGCGTATAGACGACAACGACGCATATAAGATTGTGCTGGTCTATACGCCGTCTCTCCGACAACATGCGCCGAACAGCGCACTGCCAACGGAGCAACAGTGGGTGATGTTTGATACACGCGCGTCACATCCAGTCTGGCGACAGGCGGCGTCGCTGCCCTTCGCAGCGTTCATTGTCAATCTAGCAAGCTGGCATACGCAGACGTATGAACTGTATGCGACATCTTCTGGCAACAACAAGCTGTTGGTCAGCAATGACCAGATGCGTACGTTTACGCCTGTCGTCACGCCGATACCCCCATCGCTGATCATCACGTTCTGGGTGCAGCGAACGACTGGCCAACTCATGATCGAGGGGCCATCAAGCACGACCACCAATGCGCCACTGCAATTTTGGTTGCTCGCGCTCACAGGCGCACACTGGACGTTGATCACCATCCCCTATTACACGCCGCTGCCTATCGGAGCGCCCGCCGCCAGCGCGCCCAATCCCACAAAGCAGCCAAAAGCATTGGCGATAACGGCCAATTACTTTGTGGCGCAGCCGAGCATAGGGACAACCTTCTCGATCTGCTCGTGGAGCCTCACACAGGATCCCAATACCAATCAGGGGACATCCTATGCCTGTAGCTGGGATAGCGGCAAGCACTGGCAGCGTCAGCCACAAACGACCGCGCCATGTCGGGGAATCCGTAATTGCCCTGGTGGTATTGGTTTGCAACCGCTGGCGATTAGCCCAACTGGCGAAACGCTTGCACAGGCATACTCAATAGGGGGGAAGCAGGATCTCTTCCTGTTGCCGAAGAACGCTACGAGCGAGAATGAGTGGGAGGATATCGGATCGCTCCCAATGACGTCGCTGCAAGGGTTTTCACTCGCCGTGGCTCCTGTAGGAGATCACTCGGTTGTCTGGGTTGCTCAACCCGGCAAGACGCCGTATATACAGTATTATGCAGTGATCCCGTAGGGGCTCTTCACCCCTATCCTGCTCCTTGCGCCTGCCATCTCCCACCCAATGGACAGCTTGTGCGTAAAGGTGTAGGATAAGGGCGTAGGGTGAGCGACACAGGCGCGACAGGGCGCTTGGGCTGGCGGATGTGAGCATTTGCCTGATCAGAGCGTACTATCCTGCATAAAGGCAAAGTGGTTGCTCTATCAAGAGTTGGCCTGCCCATCGCGTTTGCGTTGGGAAATCTACGGTGTCTGTGGCGGCGCGGGCGCCACAAAGCGTGTCGGCGCGCTCTGGCGTGTCATCCCGTTGTGAAGGGAGCTTGCATGGGTGGGCGCATAGTCAGGCCGGAACTTTCCATTGTGATTCCGGCGTATAATGAGGCGCGACGCCTGCCGGAGAGCTTTACGCGCCTGCACGCCTATCTTAGCAAGAAGCCCTTCGCCAGCGAGGTCATCGTGGTGGATGACGGCAGCACGGATAGCACGAGCGCCGTAGTGAAAGCCTGGGCGGCGCGCTGGTCGGCTGTGCGGCTGGTGGCGGGGCCACATCGCGGCAAGGGTGGGGCCGTGCGCGCTGGTGTGCTGGCGGCGCGCGGCGAGTGGATCGCCCTGGCCGACGCCGACTTCTCTATGCCCGTCGAAGAGTTCGACCACCTGCGCGACGCCAAACTTGGCGCATTCGACATCTCAATCGCCTCGCGCGAGGCTCCCGGCTCGCACCGCTTTGGCGAGCCATTTTACCGCCATCTGATGGGCCGCGCCTTCAACGCGCTGGTGCAATTGCTGGCGCTCCCCGGCATCGAAGATTCGCAGTGCGGCTTTAAGGTCATGCGCCGCGATGTCGCGCTCGATCTCTGCCTGCATCAGACGATTCAGGGCTGGGGCTTCGACATCGAACTCCTTTCGATTGCCCGCCAGCGTGGCTACCGCATTTGCGAGTCGCCGATCACCTGGTATTACATGGCGGGAAGTCGTGTGCGTCCCATACGCGACGCGGTTACGATGGCGCGTGATCTGCTGCGTGTGCGCTACAATCTGCTCAAACATCGCTATGAACGGCGGCTGGTCGCGTTGCCCACTGCCAGCGACTTGGGCCATCCCACCGATGATCCCGATGCCGAAGACACTGCGGAGGCGCACGACGCCGAGAACGAGGCTGAGGATCAGGCGGATGTGGCGGATGTGGCGGATGTGGCGGCGGGCGGCGCGGGCGCGCTCACTACCTTCGAGCTACGCGACGGGCGGTCGCCCAAGCGCGAGTAGAGCAAACGAGACGAAGAGCGAGGAAGAAGGATGTGACGCTATGGCAGAGTATACGCCGCAGGAGTTCATGGTGGTCTGCGCCGCCCGCCAGATTGGCGACGGCGAGGTGGTCTTCGTGGGAATGCGCCTGCCGCTGATCGCCTTCGCGCTGGCCAAACGCACGCATGCGCCACGCGCGGTCGGCCTCTTCGAGAATGGCCTTGTGCGCGATACCCCCTCGCGTGAGTTGTTGCTGACGATGGGTGACGCGCCCAACATTGCCGGGGCGGAATGGGCCACCCGCACAGGCGCGCTGATGGGTCTGATGGCGCAGGGTGTGGTGAATCTTGGCTTTGTTGGCGGCGCCGAGGTGGATCGCTATGGCAACCTCAATACCAGCCTGATCGGCGATCAGGCGCATCCGCAGGTGGCGCTCCCCGGCAGTGGCGGCGGGGCCGACATCGCATCGCTCTCGCAGCGATTGGCGATCATCATGGCGCACGAGCGCAAGCGTTTCCCCGAAAAAGTCAGTTTCATCACCAGCCCCGGCTATGGCGATGGCGGCGACTGGCGTCAGCGTGTTGGTTTGCCGCGTGGTGGCCCAGCCGAGGTGATCACTACGCTGGGGACGCTTGGCTTCGCGCCTGACACGCACGAGATGGAGCTACGCTCGTGGCGGCCCGACGTGACGGTTGACGACGTGCGCGCAAACACCGGCTGGGAGCTACGCAGCGCGCCCGACGCGCATCCCGCGCCCGCGCCCACCGCCGACGAGCTACGCATCATTCGCGAGTGTGATCCAGAAGGATTCTGGACACGTTAGACTACCAGGTGTATATTGTTGGGCAGAAGTCTTTCCCCGCCCTTTCATAGGCAAGGGGATAGGTTTGTCTGTAGAGTCAGAAAGGCAAATACCGATGCCCTGGTTTGGCTGGTTGCGCCGTAAGCGAGACACAAACACGACAGTCGTATTGGATAGGGGTGCGTTTCAGGTGATGGGTGGGCGCAAACGCTCGCTTGGCGTTCCCTATCTGATGCCAGCGGATCTGGAAGAGATGAACCGGCTGGATTTCCAGCACTATATGCTGCGCTATGCCCTCAAAGGGAACTATGCAGCGCCGATTGGCGATCATCCCACCAGTATTTTGGATGTGGGAACAGGCACGGGGCGCTGGGCGCGCGAGATGGCCAGCCTCTTCCCGGAGGCAAATGTGATCGGCGTGGATGTCAACGTGCCTCCAACCGATAGCCAGGCGAAGGGTGGGAAAGACGATCTCCTGCCACCCAACTACACCTTCGTCCCTGGCAACCTCTTTGAGGGGCTACCCTTCGCTGATGGCAGTTTCGATTTTGTCCATATGCGGCTGCTCATCATGGCGATCCCTCATGAGCAGTGGCCCCAGGTCATCCGCGAGTTGATGCGCGTCACGCGCCCTGGCGGCTGGGTGGAGTCCGTCGAGACGACCATTTTGCAGCAGGCTGGTCCGGCGATGAGTCAGATCATCAAGTGGAGTACCACTGTGCTAGGGTGGCGTGGTGTCAATTTGCTCGATGGAGAGCATGTCGGCGAGGTGATGCAATCGGCGGGGTTGGTCAATGTCGCCACGCAGCCGGTGTTTTTGCCCTGTGGAGACTATGGTGGGCGCGTCGGCAAAATGCTGGCGGCTGACTATATTTCGGGGGCAAAAGGCCTTGGTGGTGTTGTGGTCTCGCGTGGGCTGGCAAGCGCGGATGAGTTTGAGCAAACGCTTGCCGCAGCAGGGGCAGAGTTCGCCTCGCCCCAGGCGCGCTGTGTCGTGCCGTTTTATGTCGCTGTGAGCCAGCGCCCGCTCTGATCTCTGATACCTGGATAGCTGGCGCCGGATATGCGGCTTCCTCTCATATGAAGCCCTCTCGATAGAAGCTAGATACAGACTAGCGCCTGTCTTCTTCTTCAGGAGGGCCGAGTGCGTATGACACAACAAAGAAAAGGAGGCTGAATCCGTATGTCTATCGAACGTTGGGATCCCTTCCGTGGGCCACGTCCTCTGCGCGATCTGATGGATCGGTTCTTCCGTGAAGGGCTGGGCGGCCCAATGAGCGAGTGGATGGCTGACGCCGAAGGGTCTATTCCGCTCGATGTCTCGGAGAGCGACAATGCGTTTATCGTTCGCGCGTCTATTCCTGGGGTCAAGCCAGAGGATATTCAGGCGCAGGCGCACGGTGATCGTCTGACAATTCGGGCGCGCAAACAGGCTGAGCAGCAGCAAGAGGGTGAAAATTATTTGGTGCGTGAACGTAGCGCAAGCGCGTTCTATCGCACCATCACGCTGCCAGCGCCGGTGAACGCCGAAAACGCCGAGGCCACCTATGAGAACGGCGTGCTCACTCTGAAGCTGCCGAAAGCCGCGCCAGGGCGGCCGCAGCAGATCAAAATACAGGGCGCAGGCTCGAACCCACCCCTTCCATCTGGCGAGACGAGCACGGAGCAGAGCACGCAAATGTAAGTGGCGCCATCACCCATCCAGTGGCTCAAGCTCCACCAGCGCCTCGCCGCCAGGGACAACGTCGCCCGCCGCGTGCGCCACCCGGCGCACGCGCGCGGCGTGCGGCGCGACAATTGCATGCTCCATCTTCATTGCGCCTAGCACCACCACCGTCTGCCGCTCGGCAACCACGTCGCCCGCCTGCGCGTTCACCTTGATGATTGTGCCTGCCATTGGCGCGCGGAGTGTCTGTGCGCCCGTTTGCGCCTCACCGCCCTGCGTCGCCGTCTCCACATCCAGTGGGCGCGGCTTCGCCAACATTGTTACCGCGCCACGCCGCCAGACCAGTATTTCATAGTCGCGCCGAGCCAGATACAGCGTCTCGCGGGAACCGTCCTCTGCGCAGAGCGTCAGCGCATCCCCTGGGCCAGGCAGCCGTTCGATCAGCGCGCTGAGCGCCGTTGGTTCGCCTTCGTCTGATGATGTCGCCTCGCCAAAACGATAGGGCGCGTCATCTACCCAGGCGTGATAGGCGCCCGTTCCTGGCTGCGCACGCAACGTGACGACGCGGCGGTGGCCTGTGGCGTCCGTATAGATAAAACGCCTTTCGCCGCCTGCGCCCATCGCTGCGGCTCCCCGCGCCCAGGGGTTGAACGGCCCGCGCCGAGACGCGCCAGTGCTTCCGTTGGTGGCTGCGGAGGTTGTAGATTGGGCGAGCGTTTCCCACAGCGCGGCTGCTACCAGCGCCGTCTCGGTGTCCATCTGGGTCGAAGCTTTGCCGCGCGCCAGATCGTGTGTTTCGAGGAACGCTGTGTTTGTTTGTCCGGCCTGGAAGTCGGGCTCGTCGGTGATGGCGCGCAGCAAGGGGATATTTGTTGTCACGCCAAGCACGGCGAAGTGATCGAGCGCCCAGCGCAGGCGATCTATCGCGGCGGAGCGATCCTCTGCGCTGACGATCAGCTTGGCCAGCATGGGGTCATAGTTCATACTGACCTCGCCGCCCGCGCTCACTCCTGCATCCACCCGCACACCAGGGGCGAGTGGCGGCGCGAAAACCAGAATGCGCCCGCTGGACGGCAGGTAGCCCTGGGCGGGGTCTTCGGCGTAGAGCCGCGCCTCGATGGCATGGCCGCGCGGGCTGATCTGCTCTTGTGTCAGTTCTAGCGGACGCCCGGCGGCGATGGCCAGTTGCAGGTGTACGAGGTCAACGCCGGTCACCTGCTCGGTGATGGGATGCTCCACTTGCAGGCGGGTGTTCATTTCAAGGAAGTAGTAGCTGCCATCCTCCGCCAGCAGAAATTCGCAGGTGCCCGCGTTGTAGTAGCCCACTGCCTGGGCCGCACGCACGGCAGCCGCGCCCATCTCCGCTCGTAGCTCCGGTGTCAGCGCGACGCAGGGGCTTTCCTCGATGACTTTCTGTCGCCGTCGCTGGATGGAGCATTCGCGTTCGCCCAGGTGGATCATATGGCCGTGCATGTCACCGAGTATCTGGAACTCCACATGGCGCGGCGCGACGATCAGCTTCTCGAAGAAGACTGCGCTATCGCCGAACGAGGCGAGCGCCTCGCGCTGTACGCTGGCCAGCGCCTCTGCGAAGTCTTCGGGCCGTTCCACCGCCCGCTGACCCATGCCGCCGCCGCCTGCCGTCGCCTTCAGCAGAACGGGATAGCCTATGCGCGCCGCCTCGCGCTGCAGCGTGCGCAGATCGCGCGCCGTCCCCATGTAGCCCGGCACGGTTGGCGTGCCGACGGATTCCGCCGCGCGCTTGGCCGCCGTCTTCGATCCCATCGCGCGGATGGCCGAGGGCGGGGGGCCAATGAAGACAATACTGGCCTCGGCGCAGGCGTCAGCAAACTCGGCGTTCTCGGAGAGGAAGCCATAGCCGGGGTGGATCGCCTCGGTGCCGCTGGCCTGGGCGGCGGCGATGATCGCGGGGATGTTGAGGTAGCTCTCACGCGCAGGGGGAGGGCCAATGCGATAGGCGGCGTCGGCCAGGCGCACATGAGGCGCGTCGCGGTCGGCGTCGGAATAGACGGCGATGGCGCGTATGCCAAGCTCCTGGCAGGCGAAGATGAGACGCACGGCGATCTCGCCACGATTGGCGATCAGGACTGACGCGAACGGCTTTGGCTCGCGCGAGACGATTGGCGACGCTGCCACACACACCCCCCGGTGCTATAGAGTGAGACGCTCTTCTTTGCTGGTGATATTTCGATTATACAGCATACGGCGGGCGCATCCGGCAGATCGGCAAGTAGAACAAGGGTGAGCGCAGCAGCAGCGGGCGAAGTGGGCAGGCGGTTGAAACCGCGCCTCGTAGTCAGAAGGGGGCAGGCGGTTGAAACCGCGCCTAGGGGCTGCGCCACGAAGTCCGCCTACGCGGACTCCTCCCAGGCACATAAGAAGGCGCATGGCAGGTGTTGTCCTATGGACAAGCGGCTTGTAACCTCATATGTATTGCCACCGCATGTCATGTCATAGCCGGACACATGATACATATGGTAAGCTGTGTGGGAGCGCAAGAGCGCAGTATACACTATGCGCTAATCTTGCAGGATCACGTACCATCTGTACTGATAGGGCAGACTATCGTCGTACTTCACGAGAGCTTCCCACTCATCATCATCCTGGTAGACCGTGACTCTTTCGTTCTCCTGTAGTCCAAGTCGCCTGGCTTCTTCGTGCGAAAGGGCCGGCTTGCTTGCTCCAAGCCAGTTGAAATTCGTGTCGATCATGAACCGCTTCATATGCTCCTGATAACCTCCTACCCAACAATATGAACTGCATAGGGTGATCCCTGTGCAATGATGACTCCGCCGCACAAATCGTAGAATGCTCGCACGTCCTCCGGCGCACTCAACGGGGATTCTCTCTGTGGCTGCCCAGTTGGTGGGAAGACCGCGCAGTCAGGATCACTTGTCAGTCGGTGAATCAGCGTGATCAGGTTCATTGAGTCGTACTCCGTACAAAGGTTGTGGACGCTCATTCTCTTGCAGGATGACCAGAAGTAGCCAGCGTAGGCGGCTTTCCTTGTCACAACGACAGTACTCTCCCCTTCCCATCGATGGGAAGGGGCTGGGGGTTAGGTTTACGCCGACTGACGACACGGGGCCGCTCTGGAGAACGGCGCTACGGCAGAGGGCGCCCCATTTACCCCGGCCATGTCCAATTGCTGATCTCCGGCTGATCTTCGAGATGCTGGTGTGAGTAGGCCATCGCCTGGGCGATCAGGTTGTGCAGTTGGGTGATCAGCGCGGGGCCTTGTGGTCGGATGCGCGCGGATCGCTTGATCGCCTCTATCGCCAGGTGGTAGCGGCTCATCTCGTTAAGGATCACCATGTCGAATGGCGTGGTGGTCGTTCCCTGTTCGTTGAAGCCACGCACATGGAAGCGTTCCGCGTTGGGGCGTCCGTGGATGATCTCGTGCAGGGCGCGCTGGTAGCCGTGAAACGCGAAAACCACCGGCGCGTCATCAGTGAAGAGGTTGACGAACTGGCTTTCACTCATCCCGTGGGGATGGCGATCCGGCGGGAAGAGTGTCATCAGGTCTACCACGTTGACCACCCGCATCCGCAAGCCAGGCAGATGCTCGCGCAGCCAGGCCGCTGCGGCCAGCGTTTCGAGCGTCGGCACGTCGCCCGCGCAGCCCAACACGACATCTGGCGTTTCGCTGCTCGCCGTACCGGCCCACTCCCAGATGGAGGCGCCGCGCGCGCAATGCTCGATAGCCTCGTCCATCGCCAGGTATTGCAGGTGTGGCTGTTTGTCGCAGACGATCAGGTTGACGTAGTTGCGGCTGCGCAGGCAGTGATCCGTCACCGAGAGCAGGCAATTCGCGTCGGGCGGCAGATAGATACGCGAGACCGAGCCGCGTTTGGAGAGCATCACGTCAATCAGGCCAGGCCCCTGGTGGCTGAAGCCGTTGTGGTCGTTGCGCCAGCAGGTGGAGGTCAGCAGGATGTTGAGCGAGGCGACGGGCGCGCGCCAACTCAGATTCAGGCTGCCCTCCAGCCATTTGGAGTGTTGCACGGTCATCGAAGAGGAGATCATCGCGAACGCCTCGTAGGTGGCGAAGAGGCCATGTCGGCCCGTCAGCGTGTAGCCCTCAAGCCAGCCCTCACACAGATGTTCGCTCAACACCTCCATTACGCGCCCGCCTGGCGAGAGGTGATCGTCAATCGCCAGCGTCTCGCCGACGTAGCAGCGGTTTTCCACATCGAAGACGGCGCCCAGCCGGTTGGAGTTTGTCTCGTCGGGGCAGAAGAGGCGGAAGTTTGCCTGTTTGGCGTTCCGGCGAAACGTATCGCGCAGCAGTGCGCCCATCGGCGCGGTATTTTCAACTGAAGAGACGCCATGCCGCTCAACCGGCGTCGCGTAGTCTTGGAAGTCGGGCAGGTCGAGGTCAACCAACAGCCTGCCGCCGTTGGCGTGTGGGTTGGCGCCCATACGGCGGTCGCCTGTGGGAGCCAGCGCCGCAAGCTCCGGGAAGAGCCTGCCGCTCTCGTCGAACAGGCGCTCCGGGTGGTAGCTACGCATCCACGCCTCGAGCTGCGCCAGATGCGCCGGATCGGTTTTGACGTTTGGCAGCGGCACCTGGTGCGCGCGGAACGTGCCCGCCACCGGATGACCGTCCACTACTGCCGGGCCAGTCCATCCTTTGGGGCTGCGCAGCACAATAGCGGGCCAGCGTGGGCGCGTCGTGATGGCGGCGGGATCGCCTGTGGTGCGCGCCTGCTGCTGAATCGCGCGAATATGGTCATAGCAGACATCGAGCGTGGCGGCGAAGGTCTGGTGCATTGTTTCGGGATCGTCGCCCTCGACGAAGAAGACCTCGTAGCCGTTGCCTTCCAGCAGCGCCCGTACCTCATCATCAGGAGAACGGCCAAGCGCCGTGGGGCCGCTGATCTTATAGCCATTGAGGTGCAGGATGGGCAATACCGCGCCATCGCGCACGGGATTGAGGTAGCGTGTGCCTTTCCAGGAGCCTGCCAGCGGCCCCGTCTCGGCCTCGCCGTCGCCAACGACAGCCGCCGCGATCAGATCGGGATTATCAAAGACGGCGCCGAAGGCATGCGCCAGCACGTAGCCAAGCTCGCCGCCCTCGTGAATCGAGCCGGGGGTGGGCACGCTCACATGGCTGGGGATACCGCCCGGCGTGGAGAATTGGCGGAAGAGGCGCCGCATGCCGTCGAGGTTCTGCGTGATCTCCGGGTAAATCTCGCTATAGGTTCCTTCCAGGTAGGTGTTGGCCACAATCGCGGGGCCGCCATGCCCAGGGCCGACCAGATAGATGATGTTGGCGTCGCGCTCGCGAATCAGCCGGTTCAGATGGACGTAGATGAAGCTGAGGCCGGGCGACGTACCCCAGTGACCCAGCAGGCGCGGCTTGATGTGCTCCGGCTTGAGCGGCTCGCGTAGCAGGGGATTGTCTTGTAGATAAATCTGGCCGATGGTGAGGTAGTTCGCCGCCTGCCAGTACCGCTGGATCAGGCTCAGTTGTTTCTCATTCAAGCGTTTGTCGTGCGGTGGCGTCACGGTGTTTTCGCCCGGCGAGAGCGCATGGCCGCGCGCGACCACACTGGAAATGGCGACATCAAAGGGAAACGGCTTGTGTTCGGTGGATTGTGTAGGGTGCGCCTGACTCATAACGTCTTTATCCTCTCTGGCTTGGCTATCTGATGTGTGAAAGATCGAGTGTTTCGGCGGTGTAGCGCGCGATCATCATCTCCTCATCGGTGGGAATCACCCGCACAACGACATCGCTCGTATCGGCTGAAATGATCGGGGCATTGCTGGCATTGCGGTCGGCGTCAAGGGTGATCCCCAGAAACGCCAGCCCGTCGCAGATGCTCTGGCGAATAGGCGCCGCGCGTTCGCCGATGCCCCCGGTGAAGACGAGGCGATCCAGTCCGCCAAGCGCGGCGGCCAGCGCGCCAACTGTCTTGCGGGCGGAGTAGCAGAAGCTCTCGATGGCCTCTGCGCAATGGGCATCAGTTGGCGCGCGTTCCAGCAACTCCTGCATGTCGCCGCTGACCCCTGATATGCCACGCATGCCGCCCTGTTCGCTCAGCAGCGATTCAAGCGCATCAGGCGAGAGGCCGTACACGCGGGCGAGGTAGATCAACACACCTGGATCGAGGTCGCCCGTGCGGGTCGCCATCACGAGGCCGCCCAGCGGGGTGAGGCCCATTGTCGTGTCTATGCTCTGTCCGTCGCGCAGGGCGGCCATGCTGGCTCCGCTGCCCAGATGCGCGATGATCGTGCGCCCGGCCAGCGCGGCTGGCCCATCCATCCGCTGAAGCGCGTCGCAGATGTAGGCGTAGGAGATGCCGTGAAAGCCGTAGCGCCTGACGTCCGCCTCGAACAGGCGACGCGGCAGCGCAAACCGCTGGGCGACGGCTGGCATAGTGGCATGGAAGGCGGTATCGAAGCAGGCGACCTGTGGCACATCGGGCCATGCTTTGCCAACCGCCTCGATGGCGGCGATCTCGGATGGGAGATGGTTGGGCGCCAGGGGGATCAGCGAGCGCAACGTCTCCATCACCTCCGGGGTGATGCGCTGTGGGCTTTGATACTGCTGGCCGCCGTGAACGATGCGATGACCCACGGCGGCCAGCCCCTCAAATCTTGCTTTTGCCTCGGCGCCACGCGCCCAGGCCAGCAGATGTTGCAGCGCGGCTGCCTGCTCTGCCATCGCCACCCGCTCGTTCGTCAGCGATGCGCCGTTGGCCGCGCGTACGGTGAAGGTCGTCTCCTGGCCGCCAATGTCGTTCAGGCTGCCCTGCGCTTCAAGCGTCATCGTGGAAAGGGTTGGATCACCCGGCGCCTCGCGGTTGAGGCGATAGAGCGCGAACTTGAGGCTCGATGATCCGCTGTTGAGCGTGAGGATACGCAGAGCATGTGTTAGTTGTTGCGGTTGTTGTGCGCTCTCTGTCGTGTTCGGCATGTTCGGCATGTCTGGCTGGCTCATGGCGTGTGACCCTTCCTTCGTTTCTCTGCTGATCAGGCGTATTGATCATCTGTAACTCAGTATGTCTCGCAGCGAATAGGCAAGCATGTTGCGCGCCAGATGGCGTCTCTGGCGCTTCGTCGCGCTACGTCATCGGATTATACTGCCGAAGCCGCCTCTGCATCAGATGTTTCTTCGGTAAGCGGCAGCGTAAACGCAAAGATGGTTCCCTGTCCCTCGACCGAGTGGAACCAGATGCGCCCACCCTGGCGCTGTATCAACTCGCGACAGAGATAGAGTCCCAGCCCCACGCCACCGATGCCCAGCGCGGCTGCGTTCTCGGCGCGGGAAAAACGGCCAAAGATGCGATGCTGCTGATCGTCTGGTATACCGATGCCGTGATCGCGTACACGCACTTCTGCCATCTTGTCCATCCCGCCGGATTGTAGCTGTGTCTCTACTGCGCCGGTCACTTCTACCGTAATCTCGCCGCCCGCCGGACTATACTTGATGGCGTTGCTGATCAGGTTGCTGAGCGCCTGTTCGATACGCCCGCTGTCGCAATTAACGACAACATGCTCGGCGTCGCTCTGAAGCGAGATGGTGTGGCGCGTGGTGGTCACGCTCAGGCGCCGGATCACGCGCCGCGCCAGCGCCACCAGATCGTGCGGCTCGATACGCAGATGAAGGCGACCACCCTGCAAGCGTGTCACATCCAGCAGATCATCCACAAGCTCGACGAGGCGGCGCGTAGCGTCCTCAATGGTCGTGAGCGCCTCTTCCTCCCAGGCGGGCGGCGCATTGCCATTGGCTGCATGCTCGTTGCGAAGCTGGCGCGCCAGCAGATCGGTGTAGCCCGCAACGACCGCCATTGGCGTCTTCAGTTCGTGCGCGGCGATGGTGATGAAGTCGTCCTTCATCCGCTCAGCGTCTTTGATGGCGGAGATGTCCTGCAAGATGACCAGCGAAGCGTATTCCGGCTGCTGAAGCGACATTTCTTCGCCAGGCGCTTCGATCCCTGGCGGCTCATGCTTTCCTTGCCTCTGGGTTGTCCAGGTGAGCAGGGAGCTATCCAGCGCCACAACGTTGAGCATAACGGGTTGCGCTCGTCCGTCGGGTCGTTGGATGCTCTCCTGGTGGTGATGGATCGCTACGCCAGTGCGCGCCGCGCGCACCGTCGCCAGCTCATCTTCGGTGAGTTCGCGCCCCTCGTTGTTGAAGATGCGTACACCACTGGTCGCCAGGAACTCGCGCATGGGCATGCCAATGGGCCAGCGCGCCCCCCAGACCTCTTCCGCCGCACGGTTGGCCAGCGCCAGGCGGGCGTCGCGTCCGCGCGTGAGGTACACGCCACCAGGAAGTTCGTCCAAGACCACCTGGAGCAATTTGCGGCGCTCCTCGGCCAGTTGCAGCATGGTGTTCAGCGCCTCGCGCGCCTGGCGTTCTAGCCGCTTGCGTTCGGTCACATCGCGGATCACTGCCATGACACAGTGTTCGCCATGCAGCATGATTGGGCTGAGGCTGATCTCGACGGGAAACTCTTTGCCATCCTGGCGCACGCCGTAGAGTTCCAATCCTACCCCCATTGGGCGCACCCGTGGATGCGCGGTGTAGTCTGCGCGTAGCTGTGAGTGGCGCACGCGATACCGTTGTGGAATCAGTAATTCGATCTCAGCGTCAACTAGCGCCGCGCGGGGATAGCCAAAGAGCGTTTCGGCCTGCCGGTTGACCATCCTGATCGCGCCCTCTATCGAGGCGATAACCACGGCGTCGGGCGCGTGCTCGAAAAACTGCTCGAATGGGTTGTCGTCGTATGGCTCCTGGCGTTGAATAGGTGGCCGGGCAAGAAGCTGATCTTCCGCCGTGGAGGAATGTCTCCGTTTAGATGGGGTCTTCATCCGCGCTCCTTACTGACGCCTGCATGGAACTATGGGTGATCATACGACGCTGCGGATTTTGCTTCCAGCCCCGTTCCCTGAATGGAGAGCGAGGCCGGAAGAACATGTACCTGATGGGATCAGCGGCGCACTACAGAAGGCGCCTCGGCTGCCATCGGTCTGGCGGGAGCTGCATCTGCTGGGGCGGTTGGCTGCGCCGGGCGCATGCTGCGATTGACCGAGCGCATCACCTGGATGAAGAGCCAGACCGCGACGAGCGCGACGCCCGCCAGCGAGACCCACATCAGCCAGAGCGCCACCGTCGTGTTGGTGTTCGTGGTGAGGTACTGGGTGAACCAGCTCAGATGTTCCTGGCTGGTGGCCTCCACGGCGAAGACCTGTGGGAAGTAGTAGAGCGTCGCGCCGATCACCAGGAAGAGCGTCGTCAGGCGATAGGCGTTGATGTCGTCATCCGCGCGGCGGGTCAGCTTGACGGCCAGCGCGAGCAGCAGGCAGAGCGCCGCCAGCGAACCGGTGATGGGCAACGCCTGGTTCACGACAAGGTTTGGCTCGAAGAAGAGCCAGCTCAGCGCGAAGGTGGCCAGCAGCGTCGCGTCGCGCATCAGCAGATAGCTCATCCACCAGACATCCGCGCCGAGGCGCAGCCCACAGCGGCGCAATGTGCGCAGCACATACGGGCGGCCAATTTGAAGGATCAACGCCATCGTCCAGAGGACGGGCAGAAACGCGACGAGCGTCGAGACCAACCACTGCGAACCGCCCTGAACGAGCGCCGCGGTGATGGCGTCAGCAACATCTTGTGGGGACATAGGTGTACTCCTGTTTCACTTGCAAGACAAACGCCTGGCTCTGCTTATTGCTGTTGAGTGGATGTTTCTTCGGGCTGGCCGCCCACTCGCAACGTGTAGATCGCCGCGATGGCGCCCATAATGGCCAGGCAGGCGATGGCGACATAGCCAATACCCACCGCCCAGATGGGGTTTGTGTTCGTTACTAGGAATGCGCTGACCGTCCCTAGCGAACCTGCCGCCACGCCACTGGCTTGCACACCCAGCATATAGGGGATGAAGTAGAGCGCGGCGCCCAACGCCAACAGCGCCGTCACTGCCTGGAAGGAGCGCGGGTTGTGGTCAGGATCACCCATCAGCTTGATCAGCAGCACGGCGAAGAGCGCGACGGCGGCCAGCCCACCGGTCAATGGCAACGCATCGGTGATGACGACATCCGGGAAGAAGAACATGAAGCTCATAACGACGCCCGAAACGATGAGCATATCGCGCAGAGCGACATAGACCAGCCAGAGCAGATCGGCCCCCAGCCGCAGGGTGAAGCGATCGATCATGGCGAGGATGTAGGGGCGGCCCAGGTGCAGGCCCAGCAGCCCCAGCCAAATGATGGGCAGGGCGGCGGCGAGTGTCCCTTCAAGGAACTGTTCACCTCCGGCGCCAATGCCGGTGACAATTGCGTTCGTCAAGTCTTGTGGGTTCATGGGAAGAATCCTCCTCACTTCGCGGGAACTGATTCTGCAGTCTGTGGCTGCTCTGTCGTTTCCGCTGTGTCGGTTGTGATGGTGTGAATCGTCGGGCAGAGGTAGGCCAGGTCGCAGCGCAGGCAGCGGCTGGCCTCGCGGCGCGCCTGCCTCTCTGAAAAGCCAAGCGCGTACTCCGCCATGCCGGGACGACGCGCCGAAGCATGTTCCTCAAGCGTTGGCATATGCGCGCGCGGCGTCGGTCGTATGTCAATCGTGACGGCGCCATTGGGGGGCAGCGTCGAGGGCGTCTGGAACTCGTCTTCGGGCAGTTCCCGCACGCTGTGGAGGCGATAGGAGCGCAGATAGGCGTGGATCGCTCGCGCGGCCAGACGCCCATGCTCGGCAGCGTGGATGATTGTCTTTGGGCCGTAGGAGCAATCGCCCGCCGCGAAGACGCCCTTCGCGCCGGTCGCCAGCGTATCAGGGTCAATCAACAGGCCACCCCATGCGGCCACCTCCACGCGCGAGCCTTCCGGCAGGAACGAGGGATCGGGCGCTTCGCCAATAGCGACCAGCAGATAGTCTATTGGGAGTGTGAACGTCTCGTCTGGGATGGCTTCAGGCTGGCGTCGCCCGTGCGCGTCGGGTTCGCCCAGGCGCATACGCTGGCAGGCGACACGCGTGAGCCTGCCATTCAGGCCGCCGAGCGCCGTTGGCGCGACCAACTCGTGGAACTGTATGCCTTCGGCGATGGCCGCCTCAACCTCCTCCGGCTGCGCTGGCGCCTCGGCGCGTGTTCGCCGGTAGAGGATATGAACTTCATGAGCGCCCGCACGCAACGCTGACCGCGCCGCGTCCATCGCCGTGCTGCCGCCGCCCACCACAGCCACCACGCCACTGAGGCGCGCGGCCTCGCTCTCAGGCGTCAGGTTGAAGGCTTTGAGGAAAGTCGTCGCCGGGATGACGCCGTAGAGTTCTTCACCGGAGACGCCCAACCGCTGGCTGCGTTGCGCGCCAACCGCCAACAGGACGGCGTTATAGGTCTGGCGCAACGTCTCCAGTTCGATGTCGCGTCCAATCGCCGTGTTCAGGCGAATCTGCACGCCCAGATCGCGGATGGCGTCAATATCGCGGGTGAGTTCGTTGCGTGGGAGCCGGTACGCCGGAATGCCAATTGACATCATGCCGCCTGCGACGGGCATCGCGTCGAAGACCGTTACCTGATACCCACGCCGCGCCAGGTAGTAGGCTGCGCTCAGTCCGGTCGGCCCGGCGCCGACGATGGCCACGCGCTCACTGTATTGCTGTTTGGGTTTTGGAAGCTGGCGGCGATCCGCTTTCGCCGGGTCGGCCTGATCGGTAACGAAGCGTTTGAGATCGCGGATGGCGATGGGCGCGTCGAATTCGCCACGGCGGCAGACAGCCTCGCAAGGGGCGGTACAGACGCGGCCACAAATCACCGGGAATGGATTGGGTTCGGCAGCCACCCGCAGCGCCTCATCGTAGCGTCCCTCAGCGATCAGGCTGACATAGAGACCGGCGTTTGTGCCAACCGGGCAGGCAGCCTGACATGGCGCGCGCAGGTCTTCCTGGCGCTCACCCAGCCATGCGCGCCAGCTTTGCCACGGCGCTTTACGTTCCGCCACATGCCAGGCATGGTCGGGCGCGGGCGAGCCACTTGAGCCACTCGCTGTAGCGGCCAGTGTCATCGGCCCCCAGGGTGTCTCGCCCGGCTCGGCAGGCACGGCGCGTGTAAAGGCATCGAACGGCTGCCAGCCGTCGCCTTCAGGCAGGTGTGCAATGGGGCCACGCGCGGCGTACTTCACATTGGTTGCGCCTGGGACGATGGTGATCGCGTTGGTAGGGCATTCCTGCGCGCAGACCTGGCAGCCGATGCACGCCGCCACCTGCGTTGGCGCGAGCATCATCCATGCGCGCTCGCCTTCGTCGCCGGGGATGGGGCTGAGCCGCTGGCTGGCGTCGCCAGGCTCGCCTGTCCCACTGGGGCGCGTCATATCCAGGCAACGCACTGGGCAGAGATCCATACAAATGCCGCAGTTGATACACGAGGTGAGGTTCACCTCAAAGCGGTACGCCATGTTGTGCGCTCCTTCTCGCCCGCAGAAGCCTGGAAACAGATGACTCCTGCGGGCGGTTGGTTTATATCCATCCGGTTTATTGCAAAGGCGTCGCCGTTGCGACAGGCTCGTTTGCCGTCGCCTCGGTGACCTCGGTTGGCGCATAGGCGTCGTCTGCATGCGCCAGCGGCGGGCAGTGCGGTGGGATGATTAGCATAGGCGCGAGGGCATGGCGCATGACCTCGGTGGTGACGCTGCCCAGCAGAGCGCGTGTCATGCCGGTGCGTCCGTGGGTAGACATCACCAGCAGGCTGCCTGGATGTTCCTCGAACACACGCCGAATCTCGTCAGCCGGTTGGCCTATTCGTAGCGTCATATGCGTGGGTAGATCGGTTTGCGCGTCCATGCGCTGCTTTACACTTTGCAGATAGCGTAGCGCGGCTCGCTCGTTCTCCTCTTCGGCCTCTATCAAGAATGGCGCGGCCTCCGGCCCTGTCCAGGCGACGATAGGCGCCAGCACGCGCGTGAGCAGCAACGGGCGCTGGTATTCTTCGGCGAACGCGCGCGCATAGGGCAGAGCGCGTTCGGCCAGCTCGCTGCCATCCAGCGCGACGATCACCGAGGCGATGGGCGTCTCCAACAGATCGACCGACCGCTGGCTGGCCTCGCTTGGATGGGCGGGTGGCGGCGTGATCAGCGTGGGCAACGACGCTTGAGAGAAAATCTGTGCGCTCACACTGTGGCGCCAGAGCGACTCGAATAGCCCATGTTGCTGGGGCGCCAGAAGGAGCAGGTCGGCCTTGTGATCCTGAGCAATCACGAGGATGGTCTCGGCGATGGGGCCGATGGCGGTGACGGCGCTGGCGTCGAGTCCGTTATCTCGCAGGTAGCGCGCCTGCCGCTCCACCTGGGCGTGTTCTTCGGCGTCTTTCACGCTGTCTCCCGCGAAGGGGATAACGTGCGCCAGGAGGATAGATGCGCCTGTGCGGGCGGCGAGTGAGCTTGCCAGGGCGCGCGCGTCGTGTTGGGCGGCGTGGGCGTTTGGCGAGGTATCCCACGGGATGAGTATACGGCGGAACATAGGGTATGCCTCCTATTCGGAATGGGTGGACGCGAAGTTGTATGATTGGGCGAATATCCCCTCCCTCAGCCGAGGGAGGGGATGGTTGTGCTGCGCGCCCCTACCGGATAGGCGCTGAGCGCGACAGCGTTGACGCATGGGTTGTTGGCTTCGTGGCGTGGTTGCGCGCGTTAGGTGATTGGCTGGTTGGGTCAATCGTGTCAGTATCGCTGAGCATCTCTGGCGTCTTCGGGGAGAGCGTTACAGGCTGTGCAGTGTCCGTGTAGGAGACGAGCGGGCCTGTCCACGGGACGCCAATCAGCGGCAACAGGTAGCGGTCGGCGCCGTAGTAGCCCGCGATGCGCCACGCCAGAACCAGGAACAATCCCAGGAAGCCCAGGATGGGGTTCGTGCTGATGGCCCCGGCCAGCAAGTAGTTGAGGTTCATGAAGACACCGAAGAACGCCGCGATGCCGGTGAGGACACCCAGGATCAATCCCAGACCGACGGCGAGTTCGCCAAAGGTGATGAGATACGCCCAGAAGGCGGGGTGTGGCAGTACAAACGTTTGCAGGAAGCTGGCGTACCAGCCCTGGACGTTCGCATGCGCGCCGGTGGTTTGCGCGAGCGCCCCATGGACGAAGCCCTGGATGGCGGCGCCCGTATGTGTGGTGAAGACCCACGGCCCGCCGGGCGACTTCTCGCCGAAGGAGCCAATGTCAATTGAGGTTCCGGTGAGCTTCTCCCATCCTGCGGCGAACCAGGCGTAGCCCGCGTAAATGCGGATGAGCAGCCAGATCCAGGCCATGCGGCGGTCGGCGAAAAGGAAACGCGCCAATGGTGGCTCGGGGATAGTGGTGGCGGCCTCCGGATGGACACGGCGGATGGCGCCGGTCAGGCGTCTGGCCTGCCTGGTGGTCTCGCTAGCAACAGTGTGGGTGAAGTCGCTGGCGTTTGATGAGGTAGTGAATCGCATATGCCCTCCTTTTGACACGGCAGATACTATGCCGCTGTCATGCAGGATTGGTGAGGGGAAGTGGAGACTCCGTGTCACGCTTCCAACACTTTGAGCATATGCGAGGGGTATCACAGCGCCATCACAGCGCCGCGACACTACATCACGAGGCTATCACAAGAGAGCAACCTGGGGTTAGCTTGCCGCCAGGAGGTAGCCGATACCCGTCTTCGTGAGGATATAACGGGGATGAGCGGGGTCGTCTTCCAGTTTGCGCCGCAGACGGTTGATGTTTACCTGCAAGAGATGGCTCTCGCCCACATACTCATCGCCCCAGACGTGTTCCAGCAGCAAGTCCTGGGTGATGACCCGTCCGGCGTTCTGGGCAAGATACGCCAGCAGGCGATATTCAATAGGTGTCAGGATGATCTCGCGTCCGTTCCGCGTCACTAATCGTTGAGCAAAGTCAATCGTCAGGTCGCCAATTGAGCTGCGCGCCTGGGTGGCGTGTGGGCTGTCGCCGCTCATCTGGCTGCGGCGGAGAATAGCGCGCACACGCCCCAGCAGTTCGCCTACGCTAAAAGGCTTGGTCAGATAATCATCGGCGCCGAGGTCGAAACCGCGCACCTTATCGCCATCGGCCCCACGCGCCGTCAGGATCATGATGGGGAGCGAAGAAAATTCGCGCACACGCTGGCAGACGGCGAAGCCATCGAGGCGGGGCATCATCACATCGAGGATAGCAAGATCGGGTGGCTCGTCAGTGATCTGATCGAGCGCTTCCTGTCCGTCGGTCGCCGTCTGTACCTGGTAGCCTTCCATCTCCAGGTTGCGCGCTACTAATCGCAACAACTGCGGATCGTCATCCGCGACGAGAATGCTTGTTCTCTTTGCTGGCATCGCGCCCCTCCCTCAATCTCATTCCTCCTAGCCACCAGCCGCCTCAGCCAGCAGCGCCGCGTGCGAGAGCTGGCGCCCTTCGGCCCAGGCGGCTTTGAACGTCTCCTCGCCCAGCAGTCTGCGCGCCTGCGCCAGCATCTCCTCCTGGGCGGCATGGACATCCGGCGCCAGGGGGGTATGCGAGGTTGCGCGCGAAGCGGTTGTAGCGCCCCAGAGGCGAACCGCTCGCTGCGCGTCTCCCCGTCGCATGCTGAGCGCCGCAATGCCCTCGATGGCCTCAACGACGCCCACCTGATTGCTGGCGCGCTGATAGAGCATCAGGCTCTCGCTATAGTGCGCCTGGGCGTGCGTGTCATCGCCCTGGCTGAGCGCGACGGCGCCCAGGTTGTTGAGCGCCTGAGTCATTCCCCAGAGATCGTTAATCTCGCGGAAGATCGCCAACGCCTGGCGGGAACGCGCCTCCGCGCGTGCAAGGTCGCTCGCTGTGCGCCATGCCTCGCCCTGGTTGCTCAGGCTGAGCGCAGCGCCACGGCGGTCGCCAATGGTGGTGAAGAGCGCATGGCTTTCCTCGAAGAGCGCCAGCGCGCGCGCGTGATCGCCTGCTTTGCGCGCCAGATCGCCCAGGTTGAGTAGGCCAACCGCCACGCCGCGCGTGTCGCCAATCTGGCGTTTGAGCTCCAGGCTCTCCTCAAAGTAGCCCGTGGCGCGCTCATGGGCGCCCGTCTCGACAGCGACCACCCCCAGGTTATTCAGCGCCACCGCGATGCCCTGCTTGTCATCGAGCGCACGCTGCACTGTCAGGCATTCGAGATAGAGCCGCTCGGCTTCAAGCATATCGCTGCGGTAGCGCGCCACCACTGCGAGCAGGTTGAGCGCGCGCACTCCCCACACGCCCGCGCTGACGGCTCCATCGGGGAAAAGCGCAAGCGTCTCGTAGGCGCGCGCGTTTGCCTGTTCATAGGCGCCCTGCTCCGCCGCCAACGTCCCCTCGCCATAGAGCGCCTGGGCGCGCGCCACGATGGGCGCCTTGTCGGCGGGAGCGGCCTGTTCATCTAGTTGCAGGAACTCATTGAGCCAGGCGCGGCCCTCGGTCAGAGCGCCAGCGACGATCCAATAGCGCCAGAGCGCGCCCGCCAGCCGCAGCCCCAGCGCAGCCGCATGGTGTGTCCGCGCCCAGCGCAGCGCCGCCCGCAGGTTGTCGTTGTCGCTACTGAGTTGCCTCAGCGCGGCATCCTGCCCCGCGCCACGTAGCTTTGGCTCGGCCTCCTCGGCCAACGCGAGGAAATACTCGGCGTGGCGCGCGTGAATGCGTTCGCTGGCGCCACTGACGACGAGCCGTTCGAGGCCAAACTGGCGGATCGTTTCGAGGAGGTGAAAGCGCGGCTCTATCTCGCCGGGATTGGGCGCTGGCCTGCTTTCCGGCGTCTTCGCAGGCAGAACCGCAGGCGTGGGCGGCTCCCAGCGCTGAAGCAGGCTGTTGTTGACCAGCCCATCCATCAGATCGAACAGGTTTGTGGCGCCCCCCATGCCGGCAGCGAGGCGCAGATCATCAGCGCAAATGGCTTCCGCCGCATGAAGCGTAAAGCTGCCCTCGAAGACGGCTAACCGCTGGAAGAGCATACGCTCGGCGTCGCTCAGCAGATCGTAGCTCCACCCGATGGCGCGCTCCATCGTGCGCTGGCGCTCTGGCAGATCGCGTGAGCCGCCGGTCAGCACGGCGAAGCGTTGCTCCATGCGCGCCAGCAGCATCGGCGCCGAAAACAGGCGGAGCCGGGCGGCGGCCAGTTCGATGGCCAGCGGGATGCCATCCAATCGCTGACAGATCTCGCCCACAATCGGCGCGAGTGTTTCGGTGAGCGTGAAACCGGGCTGCACAGTCTGCGCCCGCTGGGTGAAGAGCGTCACCGCAGCAGATGCGGCAAGTGATTCCAGTGGCGCGCCGATGATGTTCTCCGGCAGACTGAGCGGCGGTACGGCGTATTCGTATTCACCGCTGACACGCAGCGCCGACCGGCTGGTGATGAGCAGCTTGAGGAGCGGGCAGGCGCGCAGCAACTCCACCAGGGCTGGCCCCACCGAGGTGACTTGTTCGAGGTTATCCAGCAGCAGCAGCGCATTCTTCTCGTGAAAGGCGTCAATCAGGCGTTGAAGCGGGTTCACGCCGACCGCTTCCGGTAGGTTCGTGACCTGGGCGATCATTCCCAGCGCCGTTGCGGGATCATGAACGGTCGCCAGCGCCACAGTTGTCACCCCGTCGGAGAACTGGATGGGAAGTCCGGTCAATTCGCGCGCAACACTCAACGCAAGGCGTGTTTTGCCGATACCCGCCGGGCCGATCAGTGTGACCAGGCGTGTGATGGGCCGCAGCAAGAGCTTGACGATGGCCTCCTGATCCTGCTCGCGCCCGATCAGAGGAGTAAACGGCGCGTACAAGAAGGCGCCATCCACCGGTTCCATCGCAGAGGGTGTGGTCTGTGTGGATGGGGCCAGTGGCGCAGAAATCCCACCTCCGCGAATGCGATAGGCGGCGGCATGAAGGGCAGCGCGCTCGTCGTCGGCCATACGCAGGGCGTCGGCCAGTAGGTTGAGCGTCTCTTTGTGCGGCGCCCGTCGCAGCCCACGTTCGAGATCGCTGATGGCGCGCACGCTGACCCCAGCGCGCTCGGCCAGTTCCTCCTGAGTGATCCCGTTGGCGATGCGCCGCTGCTTCAGCAATTCGCCCAGCTCAGAGGCTCCGGTGGTTGATGAGGTGTCGGTCGGATTTGATGATGTCACAGCCTACCTCACATGCCCTGAGTGTTCTGCAAGCTATCTGAACCTATTCAGAAGTACACGGAATACCTCTATGATACCACGCCAACCGGCAGATGTGACGAGCAAGTTCTGCCGGTAATTCTGCCGGTAATCTAGCAGGCGAAATGGTCGTAGCTCACAGCGTTTCGCTCGTTCTTCCAGCATACTGGGTGAAGAGCGTCGTTTTGCCTGGCGCGTAGGGATAGAGGGATCGCGAAGTGTTCTCAGAATCGGTGTTTGTAAGCGGCCGCATCCCTCCTGCGCACAGGCGGGGCGCTCATATGGTGAACGAGACTGACACGCCAATGTGGCGCGTCAGACCATCGCAAGTGGTAGGAGGAAGTCTTCTATGGCTACCGTGACATCACGAACCTCGCGCAAACAATCCGCCGAGCAAGGCGAAGCAACCGTCGAATCTGTAGCGCGTCCCTCCGATGAACCATCGCAATCAATCGAGGAATTGCGCGCCATGCTGGTGGCGCAACAGGCGCAGATCGCCCAGATGGCGGCGACGATCCAGCAGTTGACGCAGCCGATGGAAACACCCGTTGAGATCGTCGAAGCGGACGATGCCACAGACCAGAACGCGAGCGACGAGACGCCCGTCGCCCGCAAGGCGACCAGCCGCCGCGGCCTGCTGAAATGGGGCGGCCTGGGCGCAGCCGCCGCGCTGGCCGCCGCTGCCGGAACCGCCGGGTTGAGCAGAACCACTGCCCATGCCGCCGACGGCGATAGTCTGATCTTAGGCCAACTCAATGGCTCCACATCACAGACCACCTGGATCAATACGTCCGCGGATACTGTTCTCCTGAGCATCGCCGGCGGCAACGGTGGCAGTTCGTTTGCCATCAACGCTGTCTCCGGCACCAGCGGCAATGGTGTGTTGGGCCAGGCGTTTGGCTCCGCTGGGTATGGTGTAATTGGACAAGGCGACAGCGGCTGGGGCGTTCGTGGCATAACATCTACAGGTATTGACCTCGCCGCAGTGGGCACTGGGCGACTCTTTCAAGAGTTGTCCGGCTTTACCGGCGCGCCCACCAGCGGCTCATACTTTACCGGCGAGCAGATTCGCGATGAGGCGGGCGATCTGTATATCTGTGTAGCGGGTGGCAGCCCTGGCACATGGCGGCGTGTGGCGGCGGGCGTGCCGGGCGTCAGCGGCTCGGTCAACTTCCTGGCGAAGCCGATCCGCCTGCTCGATACGCGCACTGGCTCGCCCTGGACGGCTGGCTCCAATCACACCGTGCAGGTGACGGGCGTCAGTGTCGGCGGGATCAGCGTGCCGTCCGGCGCAGTGGGCGTCATTGGCAATGTAACGGTGGTTGGCCCCACCAGCGACGGCGATTTGCGCCTCTATCCTGCAGGCGCCTCATTGCCTGCTACCAGCAGCATCAACTTCGCCAGCGGCCAGACCATCGCCAATGGGGTGACGATTGGTTTGAGCAGCGGAGGGGCGTTGGCCATCCAGGTGGATATGAGTAGCGGCGCGCACACCAACGTGCTGTTCGACGCCAGTGGGTATATCCTGTAGCTAAGGAGGAGAGACCTAACCTCTAACCCCTTCCCATAGATGGGAAGGGGTGATCTGGGAGAGTCAGAAAGGATCGCAGAACAATGGCAACCAAAAGCTCGCGGCCACCACTTGTAAAACCTGCGCCAGGGCCGCGCATAGAGAAAACCCCCGCACCCCAGGTTCCTGCAAGGCGTAACCCACATGCAGGGCACGAGAAGATACCTGCGCCGCAAGTGCCCGCGCGGCATGACGCGCGCACCGGGCACGAGAAGATACCTGCGCCACAGGTTCCTGGACGCCACGCGCCCAAGTAGGTGGTAGACATGACAATGGTGGCGTATGGAACGCGGTGAGGCGTCTGCGTGGGTATGCGTCCGGCGAAAGAGGCAGGCAGCAGCCTCGCAGACAATCCGTTTCGCCTCCCATGCGCCAGCCAGGTGTTCATGGCATACCTTCCCCTCCTCTGATCGAGGAGGGGAATTTTCGTGGCCACACTCTAGAGGAAGAGTGGCGCCAGCGGGTAGCCGACGCTGGGAATAGCGTCGAGTCCTTCAAGATGTTCATGTTAACAATATTCATATGTTTTGTGTTAATCCGTTGGAAATATTGATTTTATTTGTGTGTGGTCTTGACTTTATTGAGTGGCTATGGTATCCTTTTCACCAAAGGGGCAAGACCCCCTTCGGATATGACAAAGGAGCGCGCGGACTATATGACCCATCCTCGTTCGATAGGCGCCGAGGGCAGGCAAGAGCCTCACGATTTCGATGGGGTATGCCCAATCTGTGGGGCGGCGATGCTCGTGACGCGGATGAGCTGTGGACAGTGTGGCAGCGCGCTCGAAGGCGCTTTCCACCTGACTGAAGCGCCCACTGCCGCCAGACAGGATGGTCAATCACCGTCGGGCGCCTCGCTCGACGCGCAGATCAACGCGCAAGTCGGCGCACAGATCGCCGCGCGTTTTGGGCGCCTGGCCCGGCTGGATCGCACGCAACTGGCCTTTGTCGAGGTCTTTTTGCAATCGCGTGGGGTGATCAAGAATGTCGAGGATATGCTCGGCATCTCGTATCCTACCGTCAAGTCGCGGCTGGCGGGCGTGCTCGAGGCGATGGGTTATAGCGCCGACGACGAACCGGCGGCGGCTGATGTGCGTCAGCGACGACGCCAGATTCTCGCTGAGCTTGCCAGCGGACGCATCACGCCCGACGAGGCGCTGAGCCGCCTGGCCGAGGCGACCGGCGCCGATGCGGAAAGCATAGCTGAGCGTGATGACGACGCCTGACTCCGTGGAACTTTGTGAACAGACGCGACATGGGACATATACACAGTAAAGATAGACGAATACAAGACACGATAGAGCATGTCCGCAGAGCCGGACACAGTGACGCTACCCGAACGGAGGCGTAAGATGAGCGAGCCAACAGACAACGGCGCTCCCGAAGAGTTTTCACAGGAGTTCACGACGGACGCGCAACCGCCCGCCGACGAGCGCGTAGAAGATGTGAGCGAGGGCGAACGCACCGAGGCCGCAAGTGAGCCAGGCGCCGAGACGGCTGGAGAACAAACCGAGCGGCCATTGGCGACACTGCGCATTGAGATCGCCGTTGTCGCGGGTGATCTCAGCATCAGTGGAGGCGCCAGTCAGGCGCGTCTCTCAGTGGACGACGAGGATGAGTATGAGGGCTATGCTCACGACTTGATGGCGAGCGCGCATGGGAATCTCGTGCGGATCGCGCGTGTGCCCGCTGACGCCGAACTTTTCGTGCCTGATGGCGCCGAGGTGGTGATTGGCTCGCTGAATGGTGACCTCACTGCGGACGGGTTGGACGGACTGATCGAGATCAACCGCCAGCAAGGCGACGTGGAGGCGCGCGACATCGCGGCGCTCTTCATCCATCACATGGATGGCGACCTGGACGGCGCACACCTGGGCGATCTGCGAGTACGGCACATCAGCGGCGCTGTCACGCTTGACGACATCCTCTCGGCTCCCCTCTTCGAGCATATCGATGGCGACTTCGAGGGGAGACATCTTGCCGGGTTCGAGATGAAAGGCTCTATCGGTGGCGACGCGGAGTTCGACCACTGCGAGTATGTCGCCATCAATGGAGCGATTGGCGGTGATCTTGAGATTTCGCAGTGCCCTGGGAACGTCTTGCTGGGGCCAACCGGCGGTGATCTGGCCGTCAGCGATGTCGGCGCGCTTCGGTTTGGGCCGGTGGGCGGCGATGCAGTGATCGAGCGGGTGGCCGGTGAACTACGCGGCGAGGTGATCGGCGGCGATGCGCGGCTACGCGACATCGGCGGCCCGGTTCGCATCAATGTGGTCAGCGGCGATTTGCAGGCGAAGAACATTCCCAGCGGTCTGGGCGCGGTACAGGTTGGCGCCGATGCTGCATTGGATACGCCAATTGCCTCCCAGGCGGAATATCGCATTCGAGCGGGCGGTGACATTCTCTTCCGTGTGCGTGGTGAGATCAACGCGCGCTTTGTGGCCCAGAGCGGCGGTGAGATTCGCACACGCCTCCCGCTGACCGTCGAGCGTGGGCGCCGCCGTAATCTGGTGGGTGTGCTGGGCGATGGTAGCGCCACCGTCACGCTGCATAGCGGTGGCGACATTGTGCTCACCGCATCAGATGGGGGCGACCCTGAGCGGGGATCGCATTCCAGCGATTTTGATTTTCGCGATTTCGGAGATTTCGGCGACTTTGGCGCGATGGCCAGTGACTTCGCCGAACGTTTTGCAAGCAATTTCGGCCCTGGCTTCGCCCGCGACGTTGCCAGCGCCTTCGCCGACGCAGGCGCCTCGTGGTTTGGAGCACGGCGCGGACGTCGGAGCCGCCCTGGCCCACAGGGCAGAGGAGACAACACGATGACAGACGATACGACAAACCGTCCAACAGACGACGAACAAACCGGGCCGGACGCCAATCCTTCCGACCCGACTGGCCAGAGCAATGCGCGCACCTGGGAAGGTAGTGTTGGACAGCATCGCTTCCGTGTGCGGGTGGAGCGTGAGCCGGGCCGTGCCGGTTTCCACTTCAAGGGGCCGTATACTGACGAACATGAGGGCGCCGAGGGCGCGCGTGAGTTCAACCTCCAGTGGGAGCGTGGCGCAGGCGCGCGTACCTCCGGCGAGTATGAGCAGCGTCTGAACGAGATGCGCGACCGCGCTGAGCAGGTGGCCCGCCAGGCCGCCGAGGAGGCCCGCAAGTTTGCCGACGCCGCCGCCAAGCGCGCCCGTGAGACCGATTGGGAGGCTGTTGGCCGCGAGGTTCGCACGACCATTGAGCGCGCGATGTCTGACCTGGAAGAGGCGTTCAATCGGGTGCGCGGCGACTGGGGTGGCCCATCACGCTCGACCGGTGGCGCAGGGGCTTCGGCTGGCGCAACCGGCGGCTCGCAGCGGGTGCGCATCGAGCAGGATGACAACAACGATGTCTTTGGCGAGGGCGCCTCGGCCAGTTCTTCGGCCAGCGCAATGTCGCAAGATGACCGTGACGCGCAACGGCGCGACATCCTCGAGCAACTGCGCTCTGGGGCGATCACGCTGGATGAGGCGGAGCGCCGCCTGAACTCGCTGCGCTAACCGATCCCTTGGCCCTTCCCATGAACGGGAAGGGGAAATGTAAAGAAGTGTCCCTCTGGTCTGGCTGTGCTGCCTCTCCAGGCCAGGGGGGCGCTTTTCTTCATGCTTGCATGCCAAGGCTGGTAAACCAATCGTTTCATATTGTATGTTTGTGATCGTCCCCACTAAGCGATGAAGGGAGAAGCGATGGACGCGATACCTCACCAGGCTCTGTCAGGCGAGCTAAGGAGCAACGACGCGAGCAAAGCCGCGCAGACGTTGGCTCCCATATTGCGCACGCTTGCTGATCCCACTCGTCTCAGTATCTATTTTCTGCTGCGTAGCGGCGAGGCATGCGTCTGTGAACTTGCGAATGCCCTGGGGCTTGCCGAAAATCTTGTCTCACATCACCTGGGCGTGTTGCGCCGGAGCCACCTTGTAATTGACCGGCGCGATCCTTGTGATGCGAGGTGGGTCTACTACCAACTCAACCGTGAAGCGCTGAACCAGCTGGCTCTACAATTTGGCGCGCTCTTCGATACTACATCTCTGGGCGAACGCGCTCCTATGTGTGGCCCTGCCGCATTGCTCACTGTTGAGCGACGCGCCCGCGAACGCCTCCCCTGACGCATAGCATACTTTCCTTTAGAGGTTGCTTCATGTTAGTATATATATCAACACTCGTTGATATACTTGTCCCTTTTGGCATATCTTGACCATCCTTCATACGAAGAGAGGATCACATGGCAGTTGATGCTTCACAACGGCCTGCCTATGCCCAACGCCCTTTCATGCGCCGATCCGTTTCGCTGTGGGTGACTGGTTTGCCTGTGACATGGCTACCGGCGTGCGTCGCCGAGTTCGTGGGCGTGTTTGGGTTGGTGTTTGCGGGCTGTGGCGCTATCATGATTGACACGCTGTCACATGGAGCGGTGACGCATGTTGGCGTTGGGCTGGTTTTTGGGCTGGTGGTCGCTACCATGATCTATGCTACTGGCCACCTGAGTGGCGCGCACCTGAACCCCGCTGTGACGTTGGCGTTTGTGGTGGCGCGTCATTTTCCTCTGAGGAGGTTGGTTGGCTACTGGGTCGCACAGGTGTTGGGGGCAATTGCAGCCGCCACAACACTACGCCTGTTGTTCGGCGATGTCGCGCGGGTGGGCGCGACGCTGCCAGCAGGCAATCCCTGGCAAGCATTTCTCCTTGAAGCCATCCTGACGTTTTTCCTGATGTTTGTGATTATGGCGGTCGCGACGGACAGCCGTGCGATAGGGCAGGCAGCGGCGCTGGCCATTGGCGCAACTGTCGGTCTGGAAGCGATCTTCGCCGGGCCAATGAGCGGCGCCTCGATGAATCCTGCACGGTCGTTGGGATCAGCGCTCGTCGGCTGGGTCTGGACAGCGCAATGGGTGTATCTCACTGCGCCGTTTCTTGGCGCAGTCGTCGCTGCGCTGCTCTACCGCTGGCTGCGGCTGGCAAGCATGTCGTCCGAATACACATCCGAATACAAAAAGGAGCCAACCGCATGATATCCCAGGGTGTACGGCTGTTGATCATTGGAGGCAGCGACGCGGGAATCAGCGCAGCGTTACGGGCGCGCGAACTGGAGCCACGCAGCGAGGTGACGGTGGTGGTGGCTGATGGCTACCCCAACTTCAGCATCTGTGGCCTGCCCTTTTATCTCAGTGGCGAGACGCCCGATTGGCATTCACTGGCGCATCGCACAACTGACGAGATCATAGATCAAGGGATCGCCTTGCGGCTCAATACTTTTGCGCGAGCGATTGATCCTGAGCGCCAGGTCGTTGGTGTGGTCGATCAGGCGGGCGTCAGCGCCGATCTGCCCTATGATCGGCTGATCATCGGGACGGGCGCCGAGCCAGCGCCGCCTGCCATTCCTGGAGCCGATCTGCCCGGTGTCTTTCGGCTCCACACGATGGATGACAGCTTCGCCCTGAATGCGTGGATGACACAGCGCCAGCCTGCCAGCGCGGTGATCGTCGGCGCAGGCTATATTGGAGTTGAGATGGCTGATGCGCTCACCCATCGTGGCGTCGCCGTGACGCTTATCCAACGCGGCTCAGGCGTTCTCACCACGATTGAACCTGAACTTGGACAAATTGTCGAGACTGAACTACGGCGGCATGGCGTCAGTGTCGTCACAAACGCTGCGATCAGCGCGATCTCGCAGAATGATGAGCAACTGGCGGCCATCACTGTGGGCGGAGAGCGCATGGCAGGCGATCTCATCTTGCTGGCGACGGGCGTGCGACCAGTGACGGCGCTGGCCACATCGGCGGGTGTGCAGCTTGGCGAGACAGGCGCCATTCGTGTGAACCGCGCGATGGAGACAAATCTCCCCGATGTCTATGCGGCGGGCGATTGTGTGGAGACGTGGCATAGCCTCTTGGAGTGTCCGGTCTATCTGCCGCTTGGCACAACCTCGCATAAGCAAGGGCGCGTGGCAGGCGAGAACGCGGTGGGCGGCCATCGCCAGTTCATGGGAACGTTCGGCACGCAGGTCGTCAAGGTGTTTGAGTTGGCCATCGCGCGGACGGGTCTGCTGACCGCCGAGGCGCGCGCCAACGGATATGATCCCCTGACTATCGCGGTGAGCGCCTGGGATCACAAGGCGTACTACCCAGGGGCGCAGCGGCTCGACATGCGCGTGACGGGAGATCGCGTGAGCGGACGGCTATTAGGCGCGCAGATCGTTGGCCATTGGCGGGCCGAGGTGGCCAAGCGGATCGATGTGTTCGCGACGGCGCTTGCCAATCGGATGTCGGTGGACGCGCTGAGTGATCTCGATCTGAGTTATACGCCGCCGCTCAGCAGCCCATGGGATCCCGTGCAGATGACGGCGCAGGCATGGGTGAGCGCGTGGCGCGCAGAACAGAAAAAATAAGGCCAGCCGCTCGATGATTGGGCGGCTGGCTTGTATGATGGGATGGGTTTGGGTGGGCGATGAGGAACTCGAATCCCCGACCTCCACGATGTCAACGTGGCGCTCTAACCAACTGAGCTAATCGCCCGTGTACGCCTTTGAGATGGCTGTGGAAGTAGTGTACCATCTGGCGGCCCTCGCGTCAAGAGGATCGCCGCTGTTTGGCTGATCTTTGTGCTGGCGCGCCAATTTTGTGGCTGGCTCCTACCTACACCTGAAACACTTGAAACACTTGAAACACTTGAAACACTTGAAACACTTCGGCGGCTCTTTGCATCGTTATATTAAATAAAGGCGAAACAAGGGCGCCATCGGGAGCGCGTCTCTGTTTCTCTATTCTCCTGATTCTCTTAACTCCTCGGAGTGAGTACGCATGGCGGAGCGCGAAGAGTTCGCGACAATCGTTCCGGCGCATACCCACACCATGCTTAGCGTGGCGGCGGCGCTGGTGGGCCTGGCCGACGCGGAAGACGCCACCCAGGAGGCGATCATGCGGGCGTGGCAGGCGTGGCCGACGCTACGTGATGCTGCCGCAGCGCGAACCTGGCTGCTGCGTATCACCGTGAATGTCTGTCGCCAGTGGCGGCGCGGCGATTTTGGCAAAGAGCGCCGCCTGACGCAAACTCTGCCGGAGGCGAGCGATGTGCATCTGGGGCGGCTCGTCGGCCAGCGGGTAGATACGATGGGCGTCTTCACGGCTGACCCCGGAACCAGCGACTTCACCGGCGTGCTGGACTTGCGCGAGGCCATCAATGAGCTTGATGATGCGGCGCGGCTGGTGGTGGTGTTACGCTACTATTCTGGAATGGACGCCACCGAGATTGGTCAGGCGCTTGGCGTACCTGCGGCCACTGTGCGTACCCGGCTGCGGCGCGCGCTCGATCATCTGCGCAAGCGACTCAGCCTCGCCAGTTCAGCGCCGAGAGCGCGCAACCAGATGGAAACCTCGCCGACGCTCCGTCTTCATTGAAGCCTGCATCCGGCAAACTGGCTCCGCGCCGGAAAGGGAGTATCCTATGATTCCACCCAACGACCATCAGCACGAGCAGCGCAAACAGCCCGATGCGCAACGCGAAGGCGAAGGCGCAGCCATTGGCGACGATCTCTCGCAGGAGTTCTCCCCGATTGTAGAGCGGCTGGCGGCTGACGGCGAGTCGTGGCAGGCTGTGTTGCCGTCGGGCGTGTGGCTGGCGCAGTTGGCGCGCCTGTTGCCCGGAGCGCCGCTATCGGACGAGCCGCAGGAACACCCGGCGCATGGCTCGGTTGCGGACGGGCAAGCCACACAGCTACGGGCGGGCGAACAGCGCCCAGGGCAGGGGGGCATTTTCGATCTCAAGCGATTGCTTCGCGGGCATGAGCATGAGGAGGAGTGAAAACTCTCAGCAAATCCTCAGCAAACGCCAAGCGTTTTCTCACGGCTGCTCTCTATCCTGATGAATGAGAGGCTGTTTCACCGTCGTTCTCCTTCGTAGCGCCAAAGACCAGGAGCCGCCTCCTTACATCCCACGAACGCCAGAGGTTCACCGCTGCGTTTGTGGGATTTTTTTTGCTCTTGCTGCCTTCTCCCTCGTCTGCGTGTTATCATACAAGGCGATTGTTTTGTTGTGAAGGATGCGACAGCGAAGGCTATCTATGCTGCTGAACTATGCGCCTGCCGTTCTGTTGGCGCTGGGGTTTCTTGTTGCTCCTGGCGTCATCTGGGCGTGGCGTTGCTATCCCTCGCCCAGCGGAGTGATGCGCTTGACCGTGGGGCTGGCGCTCGGAGTGGTCTATCAAATCCATGTGAGCGCGCTGCTGGCGCTTGGCCCTGGCATTACGACAATGAGCGTACTGGTGGAGACGCTTGCCGGGCTGGCATTGGCGGCGCTGCTGGCGTGGCGCTGGCCGAGAAGGCGTGCGCCCAACCCGCCAGTGTGGCGCAAGCGCGGCCTGGCGCAGGCGGCGCAGTTGGGCGGCGTCCTCATCGTGATGAGCGCGATATGGAGCCTTCCGCTGGCGTTTCATCAGTTGCCGCAGGGCTGGGATCCTAGCTTTCATACCCTGCTGGCCAGCAACACCGTCGCGACGGGGCGGCTTCCCTCCTGGCGTCCGTTCGAGCCGATTCCCTCGAATTACCCCTATGGGCCGCATGTGCTGCTAGCGCAGATCAGCCTGCTGACAGGTGTCGCGACGTATCAGGCGTTTTCGCCGTTGCTTCAGATGGCGCTGCCGCTGCTGACGGGGCTGGCGTTGTATGTGTTCGCGCGGAGGGCGCTCCGTCGGCATCTTGCGGCGCTGGGCGCGGTGGTGGCGTATGGCTTTCTTGGCAACTGGGGCGCGGTGGACTACGGCGTGTGGGGGGGCCTACCCAACGCGCTTGGCTTTTTTCTCTTGCTGACTTTCCTGGCTGTTCTCTTCACGCCAGGCTTTCAGTGGGTGCGTGTGGCTGTCGGCGGCGTCCTGCTCGGCGCGATTCCCCTGGCGCATCATCATGTGATGCTGACGACGCTTTTGCTGCTGGCCGCCTATGTGGCGTATCTGCTGGCGCGGTTGGTGTTCGCACGCCTTGCGTCCGTTCGTTCGTCCTGGCTAGGGCGCTTGCAGCCGGAAGACCGGCTCGCCCATATGAGCGGCTGGCTGGCGCGCGTCGGGCAGGCGAGTTGGGAGGCGCTTCGGAGGCTGGCGCTGGTGGGCGCAATCGCGCTGGCCACTGTCGCCTACTACGTTATTCCAGTTGGCTTGCGCGCAGGCAGCCTCGGTCAGACTGACGTGCTGACCTATCCCGATCACTTCACCGGCGACATCTTTAGCAAGAACGGCGATGCGCTCTGGCTCCTGGCGGCGTTTGGCTTTGCGCTCGTTTGCCTGGCATGGCAAAGTGCCATGTTTCGTCTTTTCCCCTTCCCATCGCCGGGAAGGGGGCAGGGAATTGGGTCAGCCCCCCTGGTTCGTTTCGGCGGCCAAGCGCCGCAATGGGTGCTTGGCGTGCGGCGCCTGTTTGGCTGGGGCAATCTCACACGCGATTTCACTGTGCTAGCCAACCTGACGCTGCTGCCCACGTTCTATCTGACCTATTTTTGGTATCGCGCCTACAGTCTTGCGCGCTATCATCACCCCGCTGCGCTTTTTACTCCCACGCGCTTCCTGACCGATATGACGTACTTCCTGGCGGTATACGCAGGTGTAGGGCTGGCAGCGCTGTGGCTGGCGGCGCGCGGGGTAAGCGTACAGTGCGCCCGACTGATTCACCGTTTCGTTGCCCGTTCAGAACAGGGGCAGGCGGCGAATTGGCGGCTCAGTCAGCCGTTGACATTCACGCTGCGTGGCGCGCTGCTGGCATTTTGCTGCGCCACGCTGCTTGGAACGCTGACCGCTGGACAGATCCCCTCTGCGGCAGGACGCGACCGCCCGACCGATTCGACCTCTGGCGTGCCTGTGCCTGGTGTGCTGGCGGCCTATGCCTGGGTGCGTGAGCATACACCCGGTAATACGCTGGTAATCAATCTTGGGCCGGATTCGCAGTGGGCGGCGTATTTTACTCGACGCGAGGTGTACCTCTCGCCGATCCCCACCAGCGAGTTTATCGCAGGCTACATCACCGAGAAGCGGCTGATTGTGGGCGCGCTGCTGTATGCCTCGCGCCATGTTCCCCCTGATCGTTTGTTGGTCTCACTGAATATGGGATCGGCGCTGGATGCGCTGCTTGGCCGCCCAGTGGCGGTCATCTTGCAGTATAGCTTGCCAGGGGTGGCGGCGCGCTACCTCTCCTTTCATTCCGGCGAAGATAGCGTGTATCTGTTGCCCTCGCTCTACGCGCTGACGCCTTTTGGCCCAGCTCCGGCGGCCCTGGCCTCGTTACAGTGGAACGCCGACCACACGCAGTTTCATCTGACGGTTCCAGCAATAGCGCACGCCTGGCTGGTGTGCCAGGCGCAGGTGGGGGTAGGCGTCACGCTGACCCTCGATGGACGCCCGACGAGCGCCATATGCAACGGATTGGCGACGGGTGTTCCAGCATTGGGCGCGACCGGATCGCATGTGATCGTCGGTCAACTGAGCCAGTCGGTGTGGCAAGGGGGCGCCTCCGGCTGGTTCGACCTTATGATCTTTCGCTCATCCTAATATCTAATGCCTAATGCCTAATGCCTAATGCGTCGCGCCATTGGTCACATCAGCGTGAGCGATGAATCTATTGAGTCAATCAGCCAGCTATTGCCCTGTTTGACGAGATGCAGATTGCCTGTGGCGGCGTTGTTGCGCACCACCTCCATCGCCTGGGTGGCGCTTGAACCGTTCACCTGTGGGCTGGCGTTGTTTTGCTGCTGGCAGGTGTTCACCACCCCTTTGCTGCTATCGAGCTGCTGGCTATCTTTCTCGAAAGTTGCCGCCGAGATTTGCTTCTGCAAGTTGTTGGAGAAGTAGGTATACGCTTGGCTGTAGCTCTGGCCCTGTTCGGCGGCGCAGAATTGCGTTACCGTGCTGATGATTTCAACCGAGTCAGTGGCCGAGCCGACGAGATGGCTGCCTATGAAATAGGCGCCAACACCCAGGCCGCCGCACAATACCAACAAAATCACTGCGATGACGCCACAGGCGACCCAGCCAGCGCGTCCACCCCTGGAAGATTGACGTTGGGCCGCTTGTTGCTGTTGCGGCGTCGGAGCATATTGTGGAGCATATTGTGCCCCATATTGCGGGGGGCCGTATTGTGGCGCGGCGTAGCCTGGGGGTGGCGCGTACTGTGGCCCTTGGGGGTATGGCTGCGGCTGGTAGGGCGGCGGCGTGGATTGCGGTTGATAAGGCTGATATTGTGGGGGCTGCGCCGGTTGCGTCTCTTGTGGGCCAGTCTGGCCGGGCGCGCCCTGGTACGGTGGGTATCCCTCTGGTGGTGTTGTCATCACTATCTCCGCTTTCCGAAACTCTGATCGCATACGATTGGCGTTGATGGCATTGGCTCAACGGATTGCCTGGTGATTGCGACGGCGCGCGAAGTGTTCTCGCCCTCAGCATAGCAGGAAGCGCGCCGCGCATACTATGATGTGCATCAAGAGAAATATGTGATCTCCGCCACACCAACCTGGAAAAGAGCCTTTTCGCATGCCATACTCGCAGCCGCCCGTTCTTCTGGCGTTGTCCTCGCTAAGCGCTTCGCTGGCAAATGATGCGTATGGCGCGACTGGCGCAACGGCGGGCGCCATCGAGCTATTGGTGGGATTATTGGCGCTGGCGTTGGTGACGGCGCTGCTGGCGCGGCGGCTGCGCTTTCCCTATACGCTGGCGCTTACCATCGTCGGGCTGGGGCTTGGGTTCTCACATTTTTTGCCATCGCTCCGGTTTGCGCCGGATGTCGTGCTGTTCATCTTCTTGCCAGCCTTGCTCTTCGAGGGCGCCTGGAATCTTTCGGTGAAACACCTGGTGGCAAACTGGGTTGCGATTGCCTTGCTGGCGGGGCCAGGTCTGATCATTGCGCTGTTCATCGCCGCCGTACCGCTCCATTTCGCGGCGGGTTTGCCCTGGCTGATAGCGTTGCTGGTGGCGGCGATTGTCTCGCCCACTGATCCCATCGCGGTGGTAGGCTTGCTCCGCCAGATGGGGATGTCCACGCGCCTGCGGGTCATTATCGAGGGGGAGAGCCTTTTCAACGATGGCGCGGGCGTGACTGCCTATACCATCATCCTGAGCATCCTGCTGGCAGCGCAAAGCGGCGCGCTGGCTGGCGGGGCGACACTTGGCTGGACGACAACGCTGATCCTGCAAAGCCTCTGGCTGATCATTGGTGGCCCGATCATTGGCCTGGTGGTGGCTTTCATCATCACCCGCCTGCTCCGCCGCATTGTAGACAGGCTGATCGAGGTGACGATCACCGTCAGCGTCGCCTATGGGGTCTATCTGCTGGCCGACGCGCTGCATACATCGGGGCTGCTGGCGGTGATCTGCGCGGGGCTGGCGTTGGGCTACTATGGGCGGCGCTATGGCATCTCGCAGCAGGCGGCGGATGCTGTTGACACCGTATGGGACTTTCTCGCCTTCGTGGCGAACTCGCTGCTTTTCCTGGTGTTGGGGGCTGAGATCGGCTCGGCGAGCATCCTGGGGGTGCTCGTTCCCATCATCTGGGCGGTGATTGGGGTGATCGTCGGGCGGGCGCTGATCGTCTATGCGCTTTTGCCCGCGCATGATGCGTTTGCCCATTGGCTGGAGCAGCGGCGTCCGCATAGCCGTGTGCGTGGCAGACCTATTGCCATCCCGCGCGGCTGGCGTCCGTTGATTACGCTGGCGGGGCTGCGGGGGGCGCTCTCGCTGGCGCTTGCGCTGAACCTGTCAACATCGCTGCCTGATGTGACATTGATCCAGCAGATGACGTATGGTGTGGTGTTGGTCACATTGCTCGGCCAGGGCGTGGGGATGCGGGTGATTTTGCCCCGCTGGCCCGGCGTCCGTGAGCCATCCGCCCTGGCCAAAGAGGCAAAGCAAGCCGCAGGCGCTGCCCCGGCGACTACCAGTGAAAAGTCCTGATCAGGTAGTCCTGAGACTGAAGATGCGATACTGTAGACACGACACATTTCTCTCTAGCTACATCATAGCTACACCGTCTGGCAGGCATGAGGACATCGAGCGGCGCCAGGCGCAATGAGCGGCAATGAGTGACATTGGGCACAATGCAGAAAAGACCACATTGGAGGCCACACACGTATGGGCAAGTTTCGGTGGACACGCGGCAACGTTGCGCTGTTGGTAGCGATTGCGTTAGCGGCCATTGTTGTGATCGTCGTCATACAACAGCGCAGTCAGCCACAGAATGTAGACCTATCTACCATGTTGGCCACCATCAAAAGCGACATTGCGCACAAAAAGGTAGACACACTTCTCGTTGATACCTCAACGCTGACGCTCGAACGGCCCGGCGCGCAGACGATGGCTACCTCTATTGGGCCGGGCTTCTCGCTGGGCGATACCCTCAAACGCGACAATGGCATTGCCTACGATAATCCTCATGTGCTGCGTGTTTCGTATGTCGCTCCTAGCCCATGGGCGAGCATCTGGAACTTCTTGCTGACGCTCCTCCTGGTGGCGACACTTGTTGGGCTTGGCTATTTCCTCCTGCGGCGGCTGGGGGGCATGAACGGCCAGGCGCTTTCGTTTGGCAAGAGTCGCGCCCGCATGTTTATGCAGGACAAGCCATCAGTCACCTTCGCCGATGTCGCGGGGGTGGATGAGGCAAAGTTCGAGCTTCAGGAGATCGTCGAGTTTCTGAAGTATCCGGCGAAGTTCGCGGCGCTTGGCGCACGCATCCCCAAGGGGGTGCTGCTGATTGGCTCACCGGGGACGGGCAAGACGCTGGTCTCGCGGGCGGTCGCCGGTGAGGCCGGTGTGCCGTTCTATAGTATCAGCGGCTCCGAGTTCGTCGAGATGTTCGTTGGTGTCGGCGCCAGCCGCGTACGTGACCTCTTCGAGCAGGCCAAGAAAAACGCGCCGTGCATTGTCTTTGTGGACGAGATTGACGCAGTGGGGCGCCAGCGCGGCGCTGGCCTGGGCGGCTCGCATGATGAGCGCGAACAGACGCTCAATCAGATGCTTGTGGAGATGGACGGCTTCGACTCCACCACCAACGTCATCGTGATGGCGGCGACCAACCGCCCCGACGTGCTCGATCCGGCGCTGCTACGGCCTGGGCGCTTTGACCGCCAGGTGACGCTGGATAAGCCGGATGTGCGCGGGCGGCTGGCGATCCTTGCGGTGCATGCGCGTGGCAAGCCGATAGACCCATCCGTGGATATGGAGGCGATTGCGCGCCAGACGGCAGGCTTCTCCGGCGCCGATCTGCAAAACCTGCTCAACGAGGCGGCGATCCTGACGGCGCGCGCCAGCAAGCAAGTGATCACCGCTCAGGAGATCGAGGAGGCGGTGGATCGCGTGGTGGCCGGGCCAGCGCGCAAGAGCCGTGTGATCAGTGAGCGTGAGAAGGCGGTGACGGCTTATCACGAGGTGGGGCACGCGCTGGTGGCGCGTGTGCTGCCGAAGTGCGATCCTGTACATAAGGTCTCGATTGTTTCGCGTGGGTCAATGGGCGGCTATACGCGCCTTGTGCCGGATGAAGACCGGTCGCTGTGGAGTCGTTCGCAGTTCAAGGATTTCCTGGCGTTTGCGCTGGGCGGCCATGCTGCTGAGAAGATGATCTTTGGCGAGGTGACCACGGGCGCCTCGAACGACATCGAGCGGGTGACGGAGCTTGCCCGCAAGATGGTGACGGAATATGGCATGAGCGAGCGCATTGGCCCGTTGCAGCTTGGCAAGAAGGAAAGCTCTCCCTTCCTGGGGCGCGAGATCAGCGAACAACGCAACTACAGCGAAGAGACCGCGCGCCAGATTGACGAAGAGGTCAGCCAGATCGTGCGGGAGGCGCTTGCTACCGCTGAGCGCACGCTCACCCTGCACAAGGGGCGCCTGATCCTCATCAGTGAGCGGCTGATCCAGCAGGAGATGCTCGAAGGGCCGGAGTTCGAGGCGCTCTTCACCGAGCCGCTGCCAGACGGGCTGACGGAACTCGAAGACGAGCGTCCTACGTCGCATGCGCTGGCGGCCAGTGTGAAGGCTGAGCCGGTCAAGGCAGTGGCTACTGTGGCGGCGCTGGCCAGCCAGAATGGCCATGCGGTGGGAACGGCGGGCGGTTAAAACCGCGCCTACGGGCTACGCCACGAAGTCCGCCTACGCGGACTGGAGAGCGCGGGGCAGAGGGAATCGCATGGGGCAAGCGATAGTGTTCGGCGTGCGACGGGCGCCAAAGAGTACCGCCGCCGTCCCTGGCTGCCCCGCGCCCGCAGGCGCATCTTGCCTTACATGCCTTCTTGCCCAAGCACGATCCCCCTAACCTTACTCCGTCTGTTTTCCCTCTTTCGGCAAAGGGATGAGTTTCCATAAGCGCTCGGTCGCGGAATAGATATATGTGATTCCTGCCATTCCCATAAGCAGGAAGGGGATGCCTAGAAACAGCCCGCCAAAAACCAGTTCGGAATTTGCAAGAAAGACCATATACATGAGGAGCATCCCTATGACTAAAAATGGAAATAAGACAGGCGAAGCGATCATTTGCAAGCGCGATCTCTGGCGGGCGCGTTCGGCCAATGCTGGCGCAACGCCAGCAAGCCATAGAAGTAGAGCGAGGTGAAGAACATGCCACCGGAGGTAAGCATAGGTCTATGGCCTCCCGTTGTGTTGGCTGGATTGCTTATGGTGATGAGATGCGTTTGGTTTTCATTGTAGCATGACGTAATATGGCGCGAGGCGCTGTGGAGCAGAGGAGAAGAGGGATGCGTATGGCGGAGAACGTTGTGGGCATGCGACGTGGGGCCGCTCTGGAGAACGGCGGTACTCGATTGGGGTGTTCTCAATCTCGATGGTGTGTTTGATTATGGTGACATGCGCTGCCAGGTACGGAGGTACGTGTTTGGGGTTGTCACTTCTTGGCAAGAGTGACCCCTGGATAAGAGTCACTCTTGTTTCCGCTTGAGGATTAGGCCGCGTAGGCGGCCTTTGTGGCGCACAGCGCCTCCAGGCGCGCGTTCACGCGCCCGCCGATTTTGCTACACCTTTTCCTGCCGGAGCGAGAAGGCGGCGCCAATGATCATCAGGATGGCGAAGCCTACCAGGAAGAGCAGATCGGGCCAGATGTCGCCGAAGCCCAATCCTTTGATCATCACGTCCTGCAAGGCGAAGTTGGCATAGGTCAGCGGCAGGATGTAGGCGATCTGCTTCAGCACGATGGGTAGCGTGCTCACCGGAAAGAAGATGCCCGCCAGCAATATCTGCGGCGCCAGCAACAGCGGAATGAACTGCACCACCTGAAGCTCGTTGCGCGCGAACGATGAGGCGAAGATACCCATGTTCACTCCGCCAATCGTCAACGTCAGCGTCACCAGGAAGAGCAGCCAGAGGTTGCCCGCGTAATGCACGCGCAGCACATAGATCACAAAGAGCAGGATCAGTAGCGATTGCAGGAACGCGAAGATGGTAAAGCCGAGCACGTAGCCGATTACCAGTTCTGTGCGGCTGAGCGGCGAGACCATCAGGCGTTCGAGCGTGCCCTGCGAGCGTTCGCGCAGAAAGGCGACCGAGGCCAGCAGGAAGACGAAGATAAAGGCGAACAGGCCAATCAGCAGCGGCGCGAGCGCGTCGGTCGCCGTATATTGCGGGCCGCCGTAGAGATAGGTGGTGGTGAGCGAGACGTTGGCATGTGGCGCGTTTGCTCCTGCGCCGGTTGGCTGGCCGGGACTGGCTCCCGTCGCGTTTGGGGATGGCGCCGCGAGCGAGCCAACGAGCAGCGCCACCACCTGTTTCAAGTGTTGCGCTGCGGTGGGGTCAGAGCCTTCCAGCCGCAGCGTGACGGTTGGCGATTGTCCCTGCGCCTCCTGGGCGAAGAAATCGCTGGGGAAGATCAGCACACCGTCGGCGTCGTTGGCCTTGAGTGTGGAATCCACCTGATCGGCGGAGATGGTCTTGACCGTGACGCCTGCCTGCGCCTTCAACTCTTTCGATAGTTGATCGGTGAGCGCGACGCCCGCCTGGCCGCTTGGCGCGACGATGGCTAGCGTCAGGCTGGTCGCGCTGCTGTCGAGCGCGAACTTGAGCACGGTCATCACCAGCAGCGGCGCAATGAAGAGCAGAGCGAGCGTGCGGGGGTCGCGCCGGAACTGGCCGATAATGCGCAGCGCCAGCGCCAGTGTCCGGCGGACAGGCTGAAACCGCGCGGCTTTTGGCGGGTTTGATAGGGCGGGTGTGGCCGACGGCGCGGCTGGCGTTGTTTCAGTGGTGGGAGTGGTATCGGTGGTCGCCATGAGCGTTCTCCTTTATGCCGATTGCGCCGGTTGTTGCGCCTGGAGCGCCTGAAGCTCCTGCTCGTCGCGGCTGGCGTAATACAGGAAGGCGTGGTCGAAATCCTCGGCGCCAGAACGACGCAGCAGGTCGTCGGGTGTATCCACGGCGAGCAGCTTGCCGAAGCGCAGCAGCGCCAGCCGATGGCAGCGTTTCGCCTCGTCGAGGTGATGGGTTGAGACGATGATCGTCACGCCCTGCGCGTTTAGTTTGGCGAAGTAGTCCCAGAAGAACAGGCGCAGCTCAGGGTCAATACCGACCGTCGGCTCATCGAGGAAGACCAGGCGCGGCTGATGGGTGAGCGCACAGGCCAGCGAGACGCGCTGTCGCATGCCGCCACTGAGCGTCTGCACGGGCGAGTGCGCGCGTTCGGTCAGGTCAACCAGCGCCAGCGTTTCGTCAATGCGGTTGTGCAGGCGCTGACCGCTCAGCCCATAGAGCGAGGCGAAAAATCTAACGTTCTCACGCACGCTCAGTTCGTTGTAAAGCGCGCTCGATTGCGTCATGTAGCCGATGGAGCGCGCCACTCGGTGATCGGGCATGGCGCGGCCAAGCACACGTACCTGTCCGCTGGTGGGCTTCGTCAAACCCAAGAGGGTGCGAATCAGTGTTGTCTTGCCGGAACCGTTGGGGCCGATCAGGCCAAAGGTCTCGCCAGTCGCCACGTCGAAGCTCACATCGTCGAGCGCGCGCGCCCTGCCAAAGACTTTCACGACATGCCTCAGGCTGATCGGCGCGTTGGCTGTGTCTCGCGCTGCGGCGGCTGTGTTGGCTGAGGCCGCCTGGATGGATTGCGTTTCAGGGGTTGTCATGGATTATCCTCCCTGTACAAATTGAGTGAATAGTCACTCAGCCAAAACGTTAAAAAAAAGATGCTGGCGTTCTTCTCAGGCGTTTGTCTTTGTCTGTGTGTCATCTGGCTGTACGCCGTGAGTAGGCACGGCGCTTATGCCGTTGAGCAGCGTGTCTACCAAGTCGTCAAGAAAGGGATCGGGTGGGAATCCGGCGAGCACGAGCGAACCGATGGTCACTGCTAAGGTGTGCATCGTCACCTCGGTATTGTGCGAGCGTAGCTCGCCCTGGGCGATGCGCGTATCGAGATACGCGCCGACAGTCGTCATCAATTGCGCGCGCACGCCGAGCAGGATTTGGCGCATCTCCGGTCGCAGCATCGCCTCGTGCAGCACGATTCGCAGGAGCTTTTTGCGCTCGCTCATAATGCGATAGACACCATGCGCCAGTGTGTGAAGCCCCTCATGTATGGGCTGAGAAAACGCCTGCGCGAGCAACACGCGCAACGGCGCAAAGGGGCCATGCCGTTCGATCACGGCCAGCAGCAGGGCCTCTTTGCTGTCGAAATAGTGGTAGACGAGGCCCTGCGCCACATCGGCCTGCGCGGCGATCTCTTTGATGGTTGCGCCATCCACTCCTTTCTCGGAAAACAGATCAAGCGCGATGTCTATGAGCTGGTTGCGCCGCTGCTCGGCCTGTTGTTCGCGGCTGGTCGGCGTGCGCCGCTCATCTCTGGATTCAGGTCTTGTCTCCGGTTGGGCCATACCGCTTCCTGATTGGTTGAACGCTCACTCAATGATTATTGACAAGTGTACCAGCGAGGGAGGTATTTGTCAAGGGGTATTTGATCTCTTTATGTTATGCGACTGGCTTGCGCAAGCCTTCTTCTACCCAGTTGAGGTGCATCGCGTCGTGGTGGCCAGGGACGGTGAAGAGTCCGCCAACCGTGCCATCCGTCCACTGATCGCCGGGGACAGGCGTCGCCAGTTGCTCATCGGCCAGCGAGTCCAGCAGCTTCAGCGTTTCGCTGCGGGCGGCGGCAAGATCGGCCAGCAGCGTTTCCAGGTCGTCGTGGTGGTGTTCGGCCATCACCTTCTGGTTGCGGTTGTGAATGTAGCTGAGGATGGCGGGGCGCTCACCGAGTCGCTTGAAGCCAGTGGGATCGGGATGCCCGGCCAGCGCGCGGTTGATCATCCACACGAAGGCGCGTTCGACGTTCGCCAGGTGCGAGAGGTGATCTTTCGCGTTCCATGGTGAGCCGTCGGGCGCCTCGCTCTGCGTGCAGACGCGCTCAAGCTCCTCTGGCGTGAACGAGCGGTAGCGCGCCAGCAGCTTCTCACGGTTGGTGGTCAGGATGTCAATGATTTCGGCGCGTGTTGGCATTAGGATGTGATCCTCTCTTATGAACATTGGATACGACATCACGTACATCGCAATATGTCCGGTATAGCAGGGACTCGCCGCCCAGGAGCGCGGCGCTACGTGAAGTGGCGGCAGACAACGGGCGTCATGCGGATTGTAGCACGGGTTCACCCCTCGAAGACAGCGCGTTGCGTTGTGAGCCGCTCAATGGCGTCTTCGTCAATGCGCCAGCCCAGGCCGGGCGCGTCGGGCAGTGTGATGTGCGAGTCGGCGTCTATGCGAATGGGATCGTCTGGCATGAGCAAATCATGGTCGTAGTAGCTGTGTGAACCGGCGTTGTCGGCGGGGAAGGTGAATGCGGGGGCGGCGCAGAGCTGCGCGTTGAACGCCTTGCCGATCCCGGTCTCGAACATGCCGCCGCACCAGACGCCGATGCCCTGAGCGTGGGCGTATTCCGCGATGCGCAAGGCCGTCCCAAAGCCCCCCACGCGCGGCGGCTTGACGTTGATGATGCGGCAGGCGCCCAGCGCGATGGCGTGGCGCGCGTCGTCGAGCGTGAGGATGCTCTCGTCCAGGCAGATCGGTGTCTTGATCTGCGCCTGCAGCAGTGCATGATCAATGATGTCGTCTGCGCCGAGTGGCTGCTCGATCATCAGCAGGTTGTAGTCGTCAAGCTGGCGTAGGATGGGTAGGTCGGTCAGCCTATAGGTGGAGTTGGCGTCGGCCATCAGGGTGATGTCGCCGAATCGCTGGCGAATTGCCGCAATCGGCGCGACATCTCGCCCCGGCGCGATCTTGAGCTTCAGGCGGCGATAGCCCTGCGCCAATGCCTTCTCTACGCTATCAAGCATCTCCTCTATCGTCGGCGCTATTCCCAGCACGGCGCCGATCTCGATGCGCTGGCGTGAGCCGCCCCAGAGCGCGCGCAAGGGCTGGTCTGCGCGCTGCGCCAGGATATGCCAGCACGCCGCCTCAGGCGCGACCTTGGCGAAGTGGTGGCCGCGCATCCATGCCCAGGTGGTCGTCACGTCGTCTGTGGAGCTGTAGGTTTGGCCAACGAGCGCAGACAGCAGAAAGCGGGTGAGAGCATCCCAGGCGGTCTCGATGTATTCGGGGCTATAGGAGGGCGTGGGAAGCGCGCCGGACTCGCCATAGCCGACGGCGCCATCCGCAGTGGTCAGCCGGACGAGCAGCGCATCCTTTTGGCTGAGAGCGCCCACCGGCGTAACGAACGGTTCGCGCAGCTTCAGCCCCATGCGCAATGCCTCGGCGCGTATGATGCGCCCGATGGATGGTGTAGGGGTGACGGAGGTAGGTATTGGCTTCATTCTAGTGGTTTACCTCTATTGCTCTCAATTTTGCAACGCTGTTGCAGAATTATCATAGTGAGAAGGATACGTTAATCTTGCAGACGTTTTGCAACATTGTTCTCTTTTGAGAGAGTACGCTGCCCATTTCGCCTATGCGCTTGCCGCGTGTGATGTGTCGTGTTATACTTGCGGCGTCCGACGGGGTATT